>JANLGX010000290.1 GCA_024654005.1 Gemmatimonadaceae bacterium
TGCACTCAAAGCACGTCGACTCGTACATCAGGGCTGGCCGGACCGCGCAGACGCGGCAGGGGAACGTTCGGTAGCCAAGAGGAGCAAGGGCGGTCATGCGGCACCTCGCCACACAACGATGACGCTCGGAGTGAATGCGTTAGCCCAGCGACCGTCGCTCGTCTGGAAGCGGACGCGACCGCGGATGTAGCGCACCTCGGCCCGAGCGCAGACAACGTGGTCGTGCCACCACGCAAGGTCGGTAGCGGCCGGCACCAGCCCGACGACGAGCACGTCGCGCATCGCTTCCTCGTGGGCTTTCTTGGTCCATGCGTACAACTCGCGGCCGTAGGGCGGGTTCATGAACACGCGCTCGCCAGCCCACGACTGCTCGAGGCCGTTCTCTGCTTCGGTGAAGTAGCGAGCGCACTTCGCGTTCCACTCCGAAGCGCAGGGGTCCAGCGTGAAGCCGAACTCCGCGTCGAGACGCTCGAACAGGTCGGGCGGCGTTGCCCAGTTGCGCCCATCGCCGTAGTAGCGAGCGCGGTTGCGCGCATGTGCGGCATGGCGATCGACCGGCCGGGGCACAACCCCGAGCGTCGGCATCATCGTGTCGCTCATGCCACACGCCTCTTCTTGAACGACGCCTCGATCACCCTCCGCAGAGGACGAGAGGAGCCCCCCGGATTTATCTGGGTTCCAGGAAAAAGATGTATGCCCGTGGAGTTGCAGCACTTGCATGGCGTGATGCGGCCGAAGACGCACTTGGCGCACGGCTCTTTCGTTCGGCGGATCGAGAGCCACTGGCCGCAGGGAGTGATCAAGCGGCCTCCCACACGCGCAGGAGCGCACGCGCGAGCCGTGGAGACAGCCGAGAGATGGGGAGCCGCAGCCTGCCGCCCCGACTACGGTTTACGGCTCCCGTTACACGCTTGGTGCGAGTGGTGGATACGCGAGTTGCTGAGACTTTTTCTGTCTGAGCCGACCCGGGGGATCGAACCCCGATCAGCGGTTTACAAAACGACTGTCCCCGCTTTTGCACTGAACCGCCGTACGTGTCGTACCCCGCGGACTGTGGTTTGCTCGTGGAGGCCACGGTTTACGCGACCCCCCTTCTGGACGCTCGGATGGAGTTCGTCTTGTAGGTCACGGCCTCGAGGTGGTCCGGTCGAACACACATCTTGTTCTCGCAAAGATGATCGATCACCAGACCTGCGGCGATCGGACCGACGAGCCGCTCATAGATGTACCGATGGGCAAGCCCGAGTACGCCGTTCCAAAAGAAGCGGGCGTACCGCCCATCGCTCGCGGCCCGCCACACCCAGCATGTCTCCGTGATATCGACCTTCTCCCAGAAGCGGTCGTCTGCTGGGCGTGGCGGCCTACCTATGCGCCTCAAGCTGACGCTCCGAGAACGCGGTCGAGCATGATGGGGATGCGCTTGAGCGTCGTGAGCGGGACTCGACCGGCGTACCGACGCAACATGCGCAGACCGTTCTCGGGCTCCCAGCCCATGACCTCGATGATCTGCGAGTCCGGTGTTCCCTCGGCGTGGAGTTGGGCGGTTCGGAACGACCGGAAGCGGTGCTGGCGGAAGTGGATGCCGACCTCGGCCTTGAGTTCCGTGCGGAGTCGACGGACGAGAGAGTTCCACGAGTTCTCACAGATAGGTTTCCCCTGCGCCGTGAGGAACAGCGTCTCCTCTCCGTCTCCGGTGAAGGTGGGACGTTCCAGGCGGATGTAGCGAACGATGGCGTCCTTGGCGACGGGCTCCATCGGGACGATGCGTACCCCGTCGCTGGTCTTGGTCTGCCTGCGCGAGTCGATGACGAAGTGCCCCATGACCTCGCCCTTCCGCGGAAGGACGACGTTCCGGAGGAGCATGGAGCGGACCTCCTTGGCCCGGAAGCCGTGGAGCTCGACCGCGACGATGGCCCGAGTCCGAAGGCTCGTTCCGTTCTCCGGCAGGTTCTGCATGATGGTCCTCACCTCTTCGTCGCGGTAGGCCGGGGTGCCTTTAGGTAGCGGCTGCGGGACCTTGATGTCTCGGAGCACGGAGATGCGGAGACGTTCATCGCCCTCGTACCAGAGTTTCTTCTCTGCCAGGTACCGGGAGAACGAGCGCATGGCGATGATCCGGTTCATGCGCGTGTGGTGGACCTTGGACGTGCGCAGCCACCGCTCGACACGTCCGGGCTCGAGGCTGGACAGCGCCCGTTCGGTCTCCGGCAGCCACGCCATGAACTGCTTGAGGTTGCCGCGGTACCGCTTGATCGTGGTCTGCTCCAGCTCCGGCTCGCGGTCGGAGAGGAACCACCCGACGGCCTCCGCGAGTGAGAACCTAGGACTCTTCACTCTGCTGTCTTTCGTTGGAAATGTGCGCACTACCCCTCCCATTGGGCGGGGCGGCAGGCCCATAGACGATACCTGCGTCGCGGCCGACATCGATGAGGTGGCCCGTTCCCTCGTGGGTGTGGGGCGCGCATTCGTGCGGCGCGGCGTGGTCGAAGTCGATCTCACAGCCGTGGTCGATGCCCGGATAGCGACGGTGTGCGTGCCGAACGCGTCCGTCGATCGCACCGGGGAACACGACGCGCTCGCTCAACGCTCGGGTTCCTCTCTGGAGGAGGCCGCGCCGAATACGTCCACGATCGCTTGGCACGGGGGGCATCCGCGCGCTGGCCCGCCCATGTGCTCACCCTCATCGTGCTCCCACCGCAGCATCCGCTCTTCTTCGGCGCGCTCCCAGGCGCACGTTTCGCAGCGTCCGATCGCATCGAGTTTGCATGTGAACGTCGGCAGGCGGCGCTCGCTCACTTAGGAGGACTCCAAAGAGGAGGGCGCGGGCAAGATGGTGACATTCACCTTCACGTCAACGCGCCCCGTAGTCGGCAGGTCTGCTTGCCATGAATGAACGTGCGGGCCGATCGTGCCGCACGTCTCGCAGCCAACGTTCGTCTTACTCACCGCTCGGCTCCTTGAAGCCTGCGAGGAGGGCGCGGGCAACATCGACCGCCGCATCCAACTGCATGAGTTCGCATCCCCCGCCTCCACCGCCGACAAGATGGGGGCGGTCGCCGTGGAATGAGAAGCACGCCACGCAGTTCGGCTGGTCCAAGACACGCACGATCATGGCGTCGGCACGCTTCGCCGTCTCCGCCAGCGCCTCCCGTGTCTTCTCTAGGGTCTCCAGCAAGGCCGATGTGCGCTTGGGGGACGCCCCACGAATGAAGGCAGCATCGGGCGCATAGAACTCCGCAAGCCCATCTCCGAGGTCGTCGAACCACGGCAACTTCGGGCGCGCAGCCCGCGCCAACTCCCACAGCTCGATCTCTGAGGGGGCCAAGTACCTCATGCGACTAACCTCGCTTCTTCTGCTTCGACGATCCGCTGGCCGATCGCCTCGACGACTTGCGGGACGACGCGGCTTGACGCTTACGGGCGACAACCCGCATCGCCATCGCGCACTCCGGCGAGCAGCACTTCTGACGCTTGTGCTGACGCTGCGTCGGCGTGAACACCTGACCGCAGTTGGCACACGGCTTCGGCACTCGGTCGTGGGCTTTGTGCCACTGCATGTGTTCTTTGGGCGAGAGCACCTGTAGGTTCTCGAGTCGGTTGTCGAGCGGGTTTCCGTTGCGGTGGTGGACATGCTCACCGGGAAGCAGCTTCCGCCCAAGGTACTGCTCCATGATCCAACGGTGCGCTCGGACCTTCTTGCCGTCGCGCCAGATAAGCCGCGTTCGCGTGTTAGGGCTTGTCATGCTGCTTCGCCCTCCTCGAACGCGACGATCCTTTCCCCGATCCATTGGACGACGGCCGGGACGACGGCATTCCCGAGTCCCCTAAGTCGGTCCACCCGAGCGGGTATGCCGTGGGCTACGCGGGAGATACCGTCCTCCCAGCCCTCGCCCCAGGTGCCTAGAAGAGCGCTGGCATTCTCCCGGCGGTAGGCAGCCCAAGCCGACTCAGCGTGTCGTGCCAGAAGTTGTGACAGGTCACGCAGAGCGTCTGGAGATTGCTCGGGTCGTTGTGACTTGGCACGCCGTCGAGGTGATGGACGTGCAGGCTCGTCGTCCTGCCGCACGCCTCGCACTTCGGCTGACGGAGCCGTCGTGCGCGCCAGTGGAAGGTGCCCTTCTTCAACGTGTCGCGAGAGTTCGCGCAGGTAAGTGAGCAGAACCGCCGACGGAGAAACACGGAGCGATCCTCCAGCCGACCTCCGAAGGTTCGCCTCTCCAAGAGCAGTCCGCAACGAGCGCAGGACTTCTTCGGGTCGGGCGTCCTGGGTCTTCCCATAAGCGGATATTAGGTCATGGGAAACCATCAGTCGAGGTCCGTCCAGCCAGGCGGGTAGCCCATCAAGAGTTCCACCCACGTTGGGTTCAGCTGCCCACCAACCTGATTTGCCAACTGTTCCCCGTGATCGACCTTCCTCGGAGAGTGCGTCCGGGGATGCGCGGTCGGGGTCGCCCATCCGCGCACCGCGCCGGTCAGCGTCGGCCATGAGCGTCCGTTCTTGGATTGGTACTCGTTCGCCTTCCACTCGACGGCCCGCGGCGTCGGCCACATCTGCACCGCTTGCGAGAGGTTCACCGAGTGCATCGAGCCTTCGGTCTGCTGGCTCGACGCAAGTTTGTCCGTGAAGGTGTCCGCTACCGTTGGGGTAGGCCAGCGCATCGCAGGGATCTTGCCCTGCGCCTCGAATGGACTCTTGCCCAGCATCCCGGTGGCCTCTTCTTCCGTTACCTCGCCCGCCAGCACCTTCGCTCGGATGAGGCGCACGTTCCCCTCGTGCGGGCGAGGCAGCACCACTGGGGTAGGCCACGAGCCAGACCCGATCACGTCGGTGAGGGGCGCCAACGGCCGCAGCGGGAATGCAGTCCCACTCCGCGTCATACCCGCACGCGGCCAGGTCGCCAAGGACGACTCCAAGTCCTCGAGCAAGAAGCGCTGGGACGTTCTCCACCAAGACGTAGCGGGGTCGAAGCTCGCGAATGACGCGTGCGTACTCGGACCAAAGACCCGAGCGGGCGCCACCGATACCAGCGCCCTTTCCGGCGTAACTGAGGTCTTGGCAGGGGAAGCCGCCGGCGATGACATCGACCGGGGCGAGGTTGTGCGATCCGACCTCTCGGACATCACCGAACCTCGCCACGTCGGGCCAGTGCTTCGCCAGCACCTTCTGACACCACGGGTCGATCTCCACCTGCCACGCGCACCTCATCCCGGCTCTCTCCAAACCGAGGTCGATCCCGCCAATACCCGCGAACAACGAACCGAAGGTCAACACTCATCCGGCCCTCATCTGAGCGAGCACGGAGAAGTCAGGCGTCTCTTCGTCGGTCCATCTGGCCTCGGGGAGTGGCATCCACGGCGTCGGTCGGCGACCGGTCACATCCTCGACGGCATCGCAGTAACCGCACTTCTCATCGACCGGGTGGGGCCGGCAGTCCGCGAACCGAAGCGGCGGCAGGTAGAACGACTCGGGCGGATCGGATGGACCGAGCTCGGCGATGAGGTACTTGCTCGCCTCCGCGAGAGCCTCCCACTTCGACATCTTCCCGCCGACCTGGAGCCGCTCGGCTTCCGAGTGGACGCGCTTGTGGCAGTTCTCGCAGAGCGGCACGAGGTCTTCGTCCCGCTCGTTCCCCAGCCGAAGGTAGGTCTTGTGATGCAGCTCGAGGTCAAAGCGACTGCCGCATCCGCACCGTGCCCGGTACTTCGCAAAGAAGGCATCGCGGCGGTCGAACCAGCGCCGGGACTTCATGTACTCGTCGTAGTTGAGACTCATGCCGCACTCCCCAAGATCGCGCCGATGGAGCGGAGCCGGCCGCGGTACGTGAGGCGGTGGCCCTCGAGCTCCTCGCGCTTCTCTTCCTCACGCAAGACCTCGCGGATGCGGGCGATGCGCTCGCGGGCGATCTGCTCGGTGAAGTAGTGCGCCGGCAGTCCCTCGACCGCGACCTCCCCGAGCGCGTACCAGAGCAGCTCGGGCTCCACCTTGCGGGCGTAGGCGCGGAACCTACGAACGGCGGTGCCCGTATCCGCCTTGCTCCGAAGCGGGCTCAGGCTCTCCCACCAGACCGCGACCTCTTGGGGCGTAGGCTCGAAGAGAATGGCTCGGCCATTCCGCGTAGCGGACGTACCTAACGGGACGGGATGGGACGGGATGGGTACGGGGTGAAGCAACACGTCAGCAACACCCTCAGCACCTTGCTCGACTCTTGCTGATCGTTTGCTGGTCATTTGCTTCCACCTTTCCGTCCGGCCTCCGCCCGCTTCTCGCGGAGCTCCAGCACCTGTGCTTTCGATGGCTGGTACTTGAGGTAGTCGTTGATGAGCCAGCCGTCCCCGTTCTTGTGCCAGAGCCTCGCCGCCACCAGGCGCTCCACCAGCAGCGGCGTCCCGCCGAGCGGCTTGATGGCCTCCGCTGGTAGAAGCCCGTCCGTGAGGAGCCGACTGCAATAACCGATCGCCCGGACGTGTAGCCACGCCGCTCGCGGCCCGACCTTCAGGAGCTTCGGGTGCTCGGGGAACGTGTCCTCGAAGCGGATCCATGGCACCTACGCGGCCTGCCATGCGAGCTGCTCGGGCCGGCGCTCGGGATCGACGCGGACGATGTAGTGCGCGTGCGCGATGCCGTCGTGAGTCACCCACTCGGCGTCGATGACCCAGCCCTCGAGCCGCAGTCGGCCGATCTCGTTCCTCCCGTTGTGCAGTTCCCCGGAGCGGTAGAACGCCGCGAGCGCGCAGAGCCGGTAGTTCGCTTGCCTGAGGGCGTCCTTCACTCGTTGACGACGGGTTCTCACTTGACCCACCCACATTCCCCGCAGATGCCGAACGGCTTGCAGCGATCGCAAGGGCAATGGCCGGCCCACATACACCTGTGCTTCACCGCGAAGGCGACGAGTGCGAGCACGAAGGCCCCGATGGAGAGAGCGAG
>JANLGX010000291.1 GCA_024654005.1 Gemmatimonadaceae bacterium
CTCGCTCGATCACGTGCTCCAGCGCGTGGGAGCGATCACCCGAAGTCCGGCGGTGATTCCCACGAGAACGAAGAGCGACCTGGTTGCTGACGAACCCGACGGTGGAAACCGGTTGGATGCGGTCTACGTCAGCGCATCAACCGGTGCAGGGCTGAAGGAACTGCTCGCGCGAATCGATCACGAGCTCTCGCGGCGGTACGACAGCGGCGGCGCCGACACGCCCGTCGTCACGCGCGCCCGGCACAGAGCGATCCTGGGAGCGGCGCGTGACGAGTTAGCGGCGTTTCGGGAGGGTTGGATCTCCGACGAGCTGCCCGCGACCGTCGCTGCGGTGCACCTGCGGTCCGCGGTTCACTCGCTGGAGGAGCTGATCGGATCCGTGGACGTCGAAGATGTTCTCGACCGCGTGTTCAGTTCGTTCTGTGTTGGGAAGTAGCTGTCGCGGAGTCGAGCAGCTCCGACAGACGCACGAATCGCAGCCCTTTCGCCCGCAAGCCTTTGATCATTCCGGGAAGTGCTTCCGCTGTCCGTTCCCTGCCTGCACCGACATGAAGCACCACTATGTCTCCACGCTGCGCCATCCTGACGATGGCCCAGGTCAGGTACTGCGGAGGCGGCTTCAGCGGATCATTGGCGTAGACGGATCCCAGGATGATCCGGTATCCCTTGCGGCGCGTCCAATCAGCGGACGAAGGTCGTATCCAGCCTGAAGCGGGCCTGAGCAGGGTTCGCATGTCGCTGCCCGGCACCGCGGCGGCAGTGGCCTCCACACTTGCGGCAAGCCGTCCCGGCGTGAGCGTCCAGGCCGGCGTCCGGTCCCACATGTGATTCGCGATCTGGTGACCGCCGGCAACGATCGCTCGCAGCTGATCCGGATGCTGCGCTACCGCCGACCCGTTGACGAACCACGTAGCGAGGACATGCTCGCGCTGCAATATCTCCAGGACGCGCGGCGTAACCGTCGAATCAGGTCCGTCGTCGAACGTCAGCGCCACGAGAGGGCGCTCCGTTTTCACCGCGAACAGAATATCCGGCAATGCGGCGGATGCCGCGCCGATCAACCAACGGGGCTGGTAGAAGGAGAGCGTCAGGACGCTGAGCACGGCAACTGCCGCACACCCTGCCGCCGCGAGCGAGAGGCGCTGCCCAGAAAGCGTACGGCCTTGCCTTATGCGATCGATGCCCACCTGTAGCACCAGTGCGTCGCCGCTGACCACTGTGGCCGCTAGCGCCGGGCGAGGTAGACGAGATAACCTGCCAACGCGCCGGCACCGCCACCCACGAGCGTCGCGCCAGCGACGACGTGCCATGTATCGAAATAGCCTGACTTGTCTTGAGTCATGACAATCAGGCCTAGTATCGCCCCGGCTGCCGCTCCAACTCCAGCGCCGAGCAAAACGTGACGTTTCGCGGAAGGCGAATCATTGTCCCACGCAAACGGCGACGTCTCCGCGGCTGTTATCTCGGGAGTAGTGACATGAAACCCGACTATTGGAGCGCGAACTAGCGCATGAGTAACGTCAGCCTGTGGGGCGTCCTGAGCATCGACTCGCGCCGGAGTGAAGGCACAAATTATCGCGCAAGAAGCGACTAGTAATGGAACGACAGGTAGGAGCGAATACTTCGCGCGGCAGCGGGGCATAAGACTTCTATGTTCGGGTGTTTCAGCGTATGCCCCTACGCAACAGATGGCAACGAATACTGTCGCAACTGGTGCTTAAGCCGTTGCTTGTGACTCCTTATTGACGGCGAGGATCTCCTGCGCGCTCGCGCGGACCGCCCAATCCAGCCCGTGCGCCGCGATCGCCGGCTCGACCATCTTCGCTCCGATGTAGTAGCCGCACCGTTCGGGCAGCACGCTTCGCTGCGTGGTGCGAGCTTCATCGCTCATTCCCCCGGACAGGAACCGCAGGCGCAAGCCGAGTGCAGAGCGATCCAGCTCGGCGGTGAGCGCGGGCGTTATCACCGGCTCCAGCTCGCGGATCCGGGCGTACTCGCGCCTGCCGTAGCCGTAGTACTCCCAGATGGCGTGGCCGGGGCTCACCGCTCTCGCGGCCTGCACCGCGAGCCCTTCGTTCACCACCAGCTCCCGGAGCGCGACGGTGCGGCCGGTTTCCCAGTAGGAGTAGTTGCCGTCGGCTTCGTCCACTGCCTGCTTCAGCTCGCTGCGGCTGTCGGGCGACGTGTACCGCACGGCGTGGGCCAGCTCGTGCGCGAGCCAGAGCGGAATCAGCTCCGGATCGAGACCGAGTCCCTGCGTGTCGGGGTTCGCGATGCTGGTGAAATGCTCCAGGCAGATGAACGCGATCCCCTTTCCGTTCACCACCAGCTCGCCGGCGTTCGCCGCGCCGACTCCCACCATGAGGACGATGTCCATGTCGCTGTCGATCTTCAAAACGGCGCGGCACTTCTCTTCGGCCTCACGCGCGAGGGCCACGACGTCGCGCCGCTCGAGCATCGTGCGAAGATCCACGCGGTTCGCGTTGACGGTGGCGCGAACTACCTCCTGGAAGTGCGGGCCCCGCGGATCCAGCACGTAATTGTGCCAGTAAGCCTCGAGGATGGGACGATGATTTTCGAAGTAGCGGAGATAGGCGGCGACGCGATCAGAGCTGTTGTGAACTGCGAAGAAATCGGGCAACAAATTGATCAGCATCCTGTCCCAGGCGCGAGGTGGCGAGCGTCAACACAGGCACTGCAAAAGACGCGGGAAGATACGCCGCGAAAAAATTTCGAACAAGGGGAAAACTTTTAATTCGTAAAAAAATTTTCGCATGGCACAAAAATTCCCTCTCTCTTTTGTCGAGTAAGGAGGCAGGGTCTTGACAACGCTTCGACGGATCGAGTTACGGTGCCCGATCTGTGACACCCGCTTCCAGTCCGACGCGGTCGTCTCGACCAACGCGTTCGGCGGAAAGCGGACAGACTTTCACGAGCGCGCGAGCGGTAAACAGCCGCTGGCGTATCTCGTTCACATGTGCAGAACGTGTGGGTACTCCGGGTTAGAGCGGGATTTCGCGGACGAAGCGGAAGTCAGCGTCGGACTCAAAGAGCAAGTGTGGAAAGAGCTGGCGCCGATTGCGTCGTCTGCCGCAATGACCGGGTCGGAGAAATACGAAGCCGCTGCGAAGGTCGCGGAGTGGCAGATGGCGGACAGCAGGCACGTCGCGGATCTCTGGCTGCGCGCGGCGTGGTGTTGCGTGGATGAATGCGACGTCGAAGCCGAGCGTTACTTCCGGCGGCTCGCTGCCCGCTGGTTCGACACGGCTCTCGCGGGCTACGACGGCGTGCCGCAAAATGAAAGAGCGGTGCTGACCTACCTCGTCGGCGAGCTATGGCGTCGCATCGGTGACGTGAAGCTGGCCGACAGCTGGTTCGACAGGGTGGCGGGAGAGGTCACGGACCCGGACACGCAGCAGTGGGTGATTCTCGTGGCGGAGCAGCAGAGGAGGGATCCGCAGGAGTGGTTCAGCTGAGAACGACAGCAAGCAGCTAGCAGCTAGCTGCTAGCTCACCGCTACCGCGTCCCAAACAGCCTATCGCCTGCGTCCCCGAGCCCGGGCAGAATATATCCGACCGAGTTCAGCTCCCTATCCAAGGCCGCGGCGTAGATCGTCACATCGGGGTGCGCTTTCGACAGGCGTCTGACTCCTTCCGGAGCCGCGACGAGGCAGAGAAAGCGGATTCGCCCCGCGCCGGCACGCTTGAGCGCGGAGACCGCCGATACGGCACTGCCTCCAGTCGCCAGCATCGGATCGAGCACGAAGAACTCGCGCTCCGGCGCGTCGCCCGGAACCTTGAAGTAGTAATCCACGGGCTCGAGCGTCGTATGGTCACGGTACAGCCCGATGTGCCCCACGCGCGCGGCGGGGATGAGGCGCAGAATTCCTTCCACCATTCCCAGTCCGGCCCTGAGTATCGGCACGAGGGTCAGCTTCTTCCCAGTGATCCGCGCGCCGACCGTTCGCTCGAGGGGGGTCTCTACGTCGATCGGAGCCAGCCCCAGCTCGAGCGTGGCCTCGTACGCCATCAGCATGGCGATCTCGTCGACGAGCTCCTTGAAGGTCTTCGTCGGCGTTTCCCGATTCCGCAGGATGGTCAGCTTGTGCTGAATCAGCGGATGCCGGATAATTGACAGCGATGGAAACTCTGCGACTCGCTCGATGCTCATGTGCGTACGGTTCTGGTTCCACCCGCGAAGCCCGCTCTAACGTAGCAGCCCAATGAGAGAATATCAGGCGGTCGTCGTCAAGTTGACGCGCCGAACGCAGGAAGACGAGGACTCCCTGACCGATCTCTTCAACGAGAGAAGCCGGGGCGGCTGGGAGCCGGCCCTCATGGCACAGGATGAGCACAGGCTGACGGTGATCTTTCAGCGGCAAGCGACCGTCGAGGGAGTACCCTAAAGCAAGCAGCTAGCAGCGAGCAGCTAGCCCCGGTTACCCCTTCGTCCCGCTTCACGCTGCTAGCTGCTAGCAGCTAGCAGCTAGCAGCTAGCAGCTAG
>JANLGX010000204.1 GCA_024654005.1 Gemmatimonadaceae bacterium
CCACGGATTCACCCAGCTCCTGTGACTGCGAGAAGCCGTACTTGAAATTCAGGTAGTAGATCAGCCCGAACGTCACCGTAAAGACGAGCGGTCCGAAGAACCAGAAAGAGTTGCGATCGCGCCGCCAATGGACGTAGCCGCCGAGCCCGCCGAGCAGGAGGAAGATCGTGGCGAACAGCGTCTGGATTCCGGGGCGACCGCCCATGTGATCGCGAACCCACTGCCACTTGAAGTACAGCCACCACATCCCGACCTGCGCGCCGAACGGCGCCTGCCGCTCTGTGATCGACGGCTTGCCGTACTGCTCGCGGTCGAAGTTGTACTTGAATCTCTGGTATGTGACTTTGTCGAAGGTGCACGCCGCGGCCATCTTCGACTCGCAGGCTGTGGGCTCGCCTTCGTTGATGGCGGGGAAGAACGCCGCGCGGATCGGCTGCGTGGCGTACGGCGTCATGCCGAGCAGGATCGCGGCGACGCCGGCGAGGATGAGCCGCCAGCGCAGCACCGTCTGCGGCCGGCGGACGAGCACCGCGATCGCGAGCGGCGGGAGCACGAGGAAGCCCGCCATGTGGTTGGCGTAGCCGAGGCCGCTGATGTAGGCGATGAGGATGAGCAGCTTGTCGGCCTTGGGCCCGTCCGGGTCGTCGCACCAGCGGACGATGAGCCAGGCGGAGATCGCCATGCCCACGAGCGAGAGCGTGTACACCTTCTCGTTGACGACCGACTGCGACCAGACCGTGAACGCGGTGGCGCCGATGAGGGCGGCGAGCGAGCCGCCGGCGATGCGCTGCCATCTGCGCGGGAGCCAGCTCACCAGCACGCGCTCGGTGACGAGGAACCACATCCCCGCGGAGACGGCGCTGCACAGCGCGGCGAAGATGTTGATCCGCATCGCCACGTTGGGCGCGATCGGCATGATCGCGAAGACGCGGCCGATGAGGACGAACAGCGGGTTGCCGGGCGGGTGCGGGATGCCGAGGATGTACGCGGCCGCGATGTACTCGCTGGTGTCCCACATCGCCGTCGAGGGCGACAGCGTGACGAGGTACAGGAGGAAGACCAGCGTGCTCGCGATGGCCGCTGCCTTGTACGATGGGCTGTAGTCCAGCTGCGCGGCGGAAGCCGTCATGCTGCTCGTTTGAAAGGTGTGCTCAGATCGCGGAACAGAACCGATGAAGACCAAAGGTAGCCGTGCGGGCCTTAATGGCGGAACTGGCGCTGCCCGGTAAATACCATGGCGATCCCATGTTCGTTCGCCGCGGCGATCACTTCCTCGTCCCGCACTGACCCGCCCGGCTGGATTATCGCCTTTACGCCCGCCTCGGCGGCCTGGTCGATTCCGTCCCGGAAGGGGAAGAACGCGTCCGACCCCAGCACCGCGCCCGCCGTCTCGTGGCCGACCGTCTTGGCCTTGTGCACCGCCATGAACGCGGCGTCCACCCGTGACATCTGGCCGGCGCCGATGCCGATCGTCGCGCCGTCGCGCGCAAGCACGATCGCGTTGGACTTGACCGACCCCACGGCGCGCCAGGCGAACAGCATGTTGCGCCGCTCCTCTTCGTCCGGCGATCGCGACGTCACCACGTTCCACTGGTTCTCGTCGCCGACGCCCTCGGCCCGCTGCTGCACCAGCATCCCGCCGCGGACGCGCTTGTAGTCGAGCGCGTGGCGGTCCCAGCGCGCCCGTCCCTCGAGCACGCGCAGATTCTTCTTCCGGCCCAGCGTCTCGAGCGCGCCCGGCGTGAACGACGGCGCGACGACGCACTCCACGAACAGGCTCGCGACGGCGTTCGCCGCCTCGTCGTCCACCTCGACGGTGAAAGAGATCGCCGACCCGAAAGCCGAGACGGGATCGCAGGCGAGCGCCTTCGTGTAGGCATCCAGGGCGCTCGTCCCCGTCGCGAGACCGCAGGGAGTGGTGTGCTTCACGATCGCGCAGCACACGGCGTCGCCGAACGCGTCGGTGGCGAACAGTGCGCCCTCGAGGTCCAGCAGGTTGTTGAACGACAGCTCCTTGCCGCCCTTCTGCGCGAGCGCGGAGAGTCCCTCGGCGCCCGGCTCCACGTAGAAAGCGGCGAGCTGGCCGGGGTTCTCCCCGTATCGCAGCGTCTGCTTGCGCTCGAGCGCGGTGAGCAGCCGGTCGGGGAACAGCTCGCCCCGGTTGCCCGCGAACCAGGTCGCGATCGCGGCGTCGTACGCCGCGGTGTGCGCGAAAACCTTCTCCGCGAGATCGCGCCGCAGCTCCGGATCGTCGTGCTTGTCCCTCAGCCCGGCCAGCACGCGCTCGTAGTCCGCGGGATCCACGACCACCGTCACCGCGCCGAAGTTCTTCGCCGCCGAGCGTAACATGGACGGCCCGCCGATGTCGATCTGCTCGATCGACTCCTCGGGGGTGACGCCCTGCCGGCGAATCGTTTCGGCGAACGGATACAGGTTCACCGCGACCAGATCGATCGGCGTGATGCCCGCGCCTTCGATCGCCCGCATGTGCTCGGCGAGATCGCGCCGCGCGAGCAGGCCGCCGTGCACCGCGGGGTGCAGCGTCTTCACGCGCCCGTCGAGCATCTCCGGAAAGCCGGTGACGTCCGCCACGTCGCGGACGGTCAATCCCGCGGCTCGCAGCGCCTTGGACGTCCCGCCGGTGGAGATCAGTTCCCACCCCAGGTCGCTCAGCCCCTTGGCGAACTCGAGCAGCCCGATCTTGTCGGAGACCGACAGCAGCGCGCGCGGCATTACTGGCGCCCCGCCGCGAGCCGGCTTGGCGCGAGACACGCGACCATGTCGAGCACGCGCGGAAAGAGCACGTGCTCCACCTTGAGCACGCGCTCGGCCAGCAGCTCGGCGGTGTCGCCCTCGTACACGGGAACGGGCCAGCGCGCGATCACGTCGCCGCTGTCATACTCCTCGTCCACGAAGTGGACGGTGACTTCGGTCTCCTTCAGCCCCGCGCCGATCACCGCGTCGTGCACCCGCAGGCCGTACATTCCCGCGCCGCCGAACCTGGGCAGCGGGGCCGGATGCACGTTGACGATCCTGTCCTTGTACAGTCGCGTCACCTCGGCGGGGAGCAGCTTGAGATAGCCGGCGAGCGCGACGAGATCTATCGAGTTGGTGTCGAGCATTTCGAGTAGTGCCTTTCCGTTGGTGGGATCGGGGATGACCTCGGCGGGGATGCCGCGCGCGCGCGCCCGCTCGAGCGCCGGCGCGTCCTTCCTGTTCGATGCAACCAGCGCCACTTCACACGCGCTCAGCTCGCCGAGCCGCTCACAGTGCGTGAGGATCGCCTCGAGATTGGAGCCGCGACCGGAAGCGAGCACCGCAACGCGCGAGCGCATCAGCCGATTCTATCCCGGCGCGGCGGCGCCAGTAAGACCGAGCATCCGGTCCACCGCTTCCGCGAGCGACGCCACTGTCTGCGCATCGCGCTCGGCCCACTCGACATCTTCCGCGGTGGTCACCGGCGTAACGAGCAGGTAGCCGGTGCCGCCGAAGGGAAGGGCGGGGCTCACGTCGCGCACCTTGTCGCCGACGAACGCCGCGCGGCTGCCGGGGACGCCGAATCGCGCGAGCGCCTCGGCGAACAGCGCCGTGCCGGGCTTGCGGCACCGACAGGGGTCGTTCCCGTTGGGCGCGTGCGGGCAGTGATACACGGCGTCGATATGCGCGTCCGCCTTCGCCAGCTCGACGGCAATGCGCTCGTTGACCTTCTCGTACTCCGCCGGGCCGAAGTAGCCACGTCCGATTCCGGATTGGTTGGTGACCACCACGACGGGAATGCCGCCGCGATTCAGTCGCGCGATCGCTTCGGCGGCGCCGGGCAGAACCCGCACGTCGTCGGGCCGCGAGATGAAATGCATGTCCTCGATGATGGTTCCATCGCGATCGAGGAAGACGATGGCCGGGCGCTCCACTATGCCAGCGCGCCGATCACCGTGGCCGCCAACGCTTCGTCGTCACGCGGAAGCACCGACCGCATGTCGAGCAGCAGCCGCTCGTCCCGCATCCGTCCGATCACGGGCGGCACCGCCCCGCGCAGAGCATTCTCCAGAATCATCGCGTTGCCTTGCAGCGCGACCGCGAACGACTCGAGCACAACTTCAGGAAAAGCGCCACCGCCGACGGAAGACTCGGACGACACGACGTCGCAGCCCACGCCGCGAGCGCGGAGCTTCTCCGCGATCGCGAGGGCGCGCTCTTCCAGCGCCCGCGGCGCGGCGGACAGCATTGCCAGCACCGGGATCTCGCGCAGCGCGACCGCGGGATCGCGATACAGCGCGAGCGTCGCGCCGAGGGCCGAGATCGTGAGCTTGTCGACGCGCAGCGCGCGAGCGAGTGGGTTGGTGCGCAGCCGCTCGATCACGTCTGCTTTGCCCAGCATGATGCCGGCCTGCGGCCCGCCGAGCAGCTTGTCGCCGCTCAGCGTCACGACGTCGGCGCCGGCGCGCAGCGCGTCGGATGCAGTCGGCTCTCCTTTCAGCCCGTACTCGTCGAGGTGGAGCAGGAGGCCGCTGCCGAGGTCGTGCACGACGGGCACGCCTTTGTCGTGCCCCAGCGCGGCCAGCCGCTCGACCGGGACCTCGGCGGTGAAGCCGGAGATCGCGAAGTTGCTGCGGTGGACCTTGATGATCGCGCCGGTCTCGCCGGTGATCGCTTGCTCGTAATCCGCGAGGTGCGTACGGTTCGTCGTTCCGACTTCCACGAGTCGCGCGCCGCCGCGCCGCATGATGTCGGGGATCCTGAAGCTCCCGCCGATCTCGACCAGCTCGCCGCGCGAGATGATCACGTCCCGGTCGCGCGCGAACGTATCCACCGCCAGCACGAGCGCCGCCGCGCAATTGTTGACGACCAGCGCGTCCTCGCAGCCGGTGATCTCGCGCAGCAGCTGCACGCAGTGCGTGTAGCGCGAGCCGCGCCCGCCGGTCTCGAGATCGTACTCCAGGTTGGAGAAGCCGCCGGCTATCTCCCGCATCGCGCGGATCGCGGCTGCCGCCAGCGGCGCGCGTCCGAGATTCGTGTGCAGCACCACGCCGGTGGCGTTGATCACCGGCCGCAGCGATGGGCGGGTGATGTCCGCGAGGCGCGCTTCGACCAGGTCGCTCCACGCCGCCGCGCTCGCCGGCGCCGGCCGCGACCCGGACCGCACGCTCTCGATCGCGGCGCGCACGGCGTTGGTCACGGTAGCGCGCGGCGCGCGCGCCAGCAGCGGGGCCAGCTCGACGGAGTCCAGCAGAGCGCCGACTCCGGGGAGATCGCGCCGGTCGTCGAGCCGGTCCGTCTCGCGAGCTTCACGCGTGCTTCTTGGCATCGCTCGTTACGGCGGAGTGGCCGGCGGCGCCGGCGCCGGCTGGGGAATCGTGATCGTGCGGCTGGACGACGCCACGCGGCCGAGCAGGCCGGGGAAGCCGTTGGCGGCGACGGTGTAGGTGGCGCCCGGCTGCAGCGGAGCGGCCAGAGTCAGGATAACCTGCCTGTAGGGGCGGGCTCGCGTCATCGCCGACGGCCGCTCCGGCGCCGGCGCCATCGCCGTATCGAGCGGCGCGGTCTCCGGCAGCGCGACGCTCGTCACCTGCACAGGGATCGAGTCGGGTCCGAGCACGCGGACCCACGCGGGGTCCAGCGGAACGCGCGCGTCGACGGGCACGTCGAACGTGACGCGCAGCGTGACGGAATCGGGCGCGTTCACCTGCTCGATTCGCGGCCCGATCGAGTCGTGCACGAAGGCGTACAGCTCCACGCGCGCGGTGTCGGTCAGCGCCACCGTGATCGTGTCCCACGGCTCGCGCGGATCGAGCGCCCGGTTGCGGTTGCCGTCCACGACTCCTTTCACTTCGTACGCGCCGGCGGGGAGATGCGGCAGCGTGAAAGCGCCCGCGCTGTCCGAGTGCGCGATGTAGCTGGTGCTGTCGGCTGTGATCGCCTGGACCAGGCCGGCACGCACCGGAGCTCCGGCGGCCCAATCGAACAGCACGCCGCGGATCGCGGTAGCGGGAATGACCGGGCCGGTGGCGAAAAGAGTGGCCGCGCCCTCGCGCCGCACGTTGCCGCGCAGGTCGGCGAGACCCGGGAGCATCGTCACGCTGTACACGGTGTTGGGCCTCCACCCACGGCGGGGGCGCACCGCGATCTCGTCGCGCTGCCAGGAAACCACCGGCGTGCCGTGCTGCGGCGAGATGACGAACAGGTTCGCGAGCGTCGTCGCGCCGGGCGGCGTCTCGCTGACGACCTCGTTGAAGCGAAAGACCACGCTGCGCGGGCTGACGCTGACGCGCCCGCTGTCCGGCGCGATTCCGACGATCTGCGGCGCCTCGACGTCGGGCGGGCCGCCCGGCGGCATCCCCGGCGACGCGCACCCGAACGCGGCCGCGGCGACGACCCATGAGCGAATCAGCCGCATAGCGTCTCGACCTTGCGCGCGAGCATCTCGCGCCGCGCGACCCACTCCTTTTCCTTCGCCCGCTCTCCTTCCACGACGTGCGCGGGCGCGCGCGCCGTGAAGCTCTCGCTCGCCAGGCGCGCGACGAGCTGCGTGAGCTGCTTGTCGAGTTGCTCCAGCTCGCCCCGCAGCTTGCGGCACTCCTTCTCGACGTCGACGATCCCCGCGAGCGGCGCGACCAGCTCGGCGCCGCCGCCGAGCACGACGTGCGCGGCCGCGCCCTCCGGCGTGGCGCTCGTCACCGATATCTCGGCGCGCGTCAGCCGGCCGATCAGGCCGGCCTCGCTCTCGTACACTCTGCCGTCCCCGCGCGCCACGATCGTCGCGGCGATCGTTCGCGCGGGCGCGATGTTGTAGTCCGCGCGGATCTGGCGCAGCGCGACGACCGCCTCGCGCACGCGCTCGAACTCGTCCACGAGCGGATGGCCGCCCGCCTTTGGCCACGCGGACGCGGCGAGAAACCCGGCTTCGCGCGCGTCACCCGCGGGGAGCTGCTGCCAGAGCGCCTCGGTGATGAACGGCACGATCGGATGCAGCAGCCGCAGCGCGGCATCGAAGACGTGCACCAGCACGGCGCGCGCGGTGTCGCGGTCCTCACCCTGGCCGGCCAGCCTGGCCTTGGTCGTCTCGACGTACCAGTCGGCCAGCTCGTTCCAGACGAAGCGGCGCGCGACTTCCGCGTATTCGCTCAGCCGGAGCCCCGCGCGCAGCTCCGATTCGGGCCACACGTCGCCCGGCGGCCGCGGCGGACCGAGCGCCGCGTCGCACTCGGCGATGGCGAGATCCAGCCGGCCGAGAATCCAGCGGTCGGCGAGCGCCAGCCGCGACGCGTCGATCGACGATAATCGCGCGACGCTCTCGTCGCCGATGTTCGTCAGCAGAAAGCGGCCGATGTTCCAGAGCTTGGTGGCGAAGTTGCGCCCGACGCCGAAGGTCTTCTCGAGGTCGGACGGGTCCATGATGATGTCCGCGCCCATGCCGAGCCCTGACACCACCGTGTAGCGCAGCGCGTCCGCGCCGAACCTGTCCACCACGTCGAGCGGATCGATGCCGTTGCCGAGCGTCTTCGACATCTTCCGGTGCTGGGTGTCGCGCGCGAGGCCGTGCAGGTAGATAGTGTGGAACGGCGAGTCGCCCATGAACTCGTAGCCCGCCATGACCATGCGCGCGATCCAGAAGAACAGGATGTCGGGCGCCGACACGAGCACGTCCGTTGGATAGAACGCGCGCAGGTCCTTCGAGTCCCGGTCCGGCCAGCCGAGGGTAGAGAAGGGCCAGAGCCAGGACGAGAACCAGGTGTCGAGCACGTCCTCGTCCTGCGTGACCGGCCCGCCGCACGTGGGACATTTGTCGGGTGTCGTGCGGCTCACGATCGGATCGGGGCAGTCCGCGCAGTACCAGACGGGAATGCGGTGTCCCCACCAGAGCTGGCGGGAGATGTTCCAGTCGCGGATCCCCTCGAGCCAGTTCACGTACACTGCTTCCCACCGCTCCGGCAGGATCCTTATCCTGCGCTGATGCACGGCCGCGAGCGCGGGCTCGGCGAGCGGACGCATGCGCACGAACCACTGATCCGACAGCCGCGGCTCCACGACCGTGTCGCAGCGATAGCAGTGCCGGATTGCGTGCGTGTGCTTCTGCGTCTTCACCAGCGCGCCGGAGTCACGCAGCAGCTCGACCGAGCGCTTGCGCGCGGCGACGCGATCGAGCCCGCGCAGCGCTTCGGGCACGCGTCCCTCCGCGTTCTGATCTTCCCCCATGGTGCCGTCGGGCAGGATCACCGACGGCATCGGCAGTCCCTGGCGCAGCCCGATCTCGAAATCGTTGTGATCGTGCGCCGGCGTGATCTTGAGCGCGCCGGTCCCGAACTCCGGATCCACCATGGGATCGGCGATCACGGGCATCGGCGTGCCCAGCAGGGGATTGAGCACGCTCCTGCCGATCATCGCGGCGTAGCGCTCGTCTTCGGGGTGCACCGCGACGGCGACGTCGCCGAGGATGGTCTCGGGGCGCGTCGTCGCGACGGTGACGTATTCGGCCTTGCCCGGAGATGAATCGGCGAGAGCGTAGCGCACGTAGTGGAGTGTTCCTTCTTCGTCCGCGTGCTCCGCCTCCTCGTCGCTGAGCGACGTGAGGCAGCGCGGGCACCAGTGGATGACGCGGTGGCCGCGATAGATGAGCCCGCGCTCGTACAGCGTGACGAACACCTCGCGCACCGCGACGGACAGCTCCGGCGAGAGCGTGTAGGCGGTGCGGCTCCAGTCGCAGGATGCGCCGATCGCGCGGAGCTGCTGGAGGATCGTCCCGCCGGTCTTCTCGACGAATGCTTCGGTTCGCCGCACGAACGCGTCGCGCCCGAGGTCGAAGCGGGTCTTTCCTTCGGCGGCGAGCGAGCGCTCGACGACGTTCTGCGTCGCGATGCCGGCGTGGTCGGTGCCGGGGACCCAGAGAGTCTCGTCGCCGGCCATCCTGCGCCAGCGGACGATCACGTCCTGCACCGTGTCGTCCAGTCCGTGGCCCATGTGGAGCACGGCAGTGACGTTCGGCGGCGGGATGACGATCGTGAACGGCTGCCGGTCGCCGCCGATCCGGTTGGATCTATCGGCGTCGGCGGTGAAGATCCCCGCTTTTTCCCAGCGCGCGTACAGATCGCGCTCGGTAGAGGCTGGGTCGTATGTCGGGGGAAGCGGTGCCGGCATTCCTCAAGTTACTTCCAAGCTTCGCGCGCGGCATCGGCCCGAGCGTTGTGCGTAAACGCACAACGCTCTCCGTTTTTCCTAGTCCGCCAGGCCGTTCTCTTTCGTGGGTTCCGTTACGTGATCCGCTTTCGGGACCCCGGTCGGGGCGACGGCGGACCCGCCGGCTCTATCCCCTTTCTTGCCCCGCTTTACCGGCGGCTTCTTGGCTTCGGCAAACCCGGCGATGTCGTCCACAGCTTCGTCCAGCGCGGCCGACTCGCTGTTCCACCGGTCCTCGAGCTCGGGCCGCGGGTCGGCGTGGCGGTCGAATTCCGAGGAGTTGCCCTGGCGCCGCCTGCCGGTGCCCACGCTCTGGCCCTCCCAATGCGCCTCGGTGAGCGTCGGATCGCCGTCCTCGTATTTCCGGGCCGTGGCGTCGCGCAGGTCCTCTTCCGGCCGGACCGCGACGCGATTCACTACCGTATCGACGCCCGGCACTCCGCGCGCGACCGTGACCGCGTGCGCGACTTCGGAATCGGCGTTCACCCACCCCGTCAGCTCGATGATCCCCTCGCTGATCGCGCCGATGTCGATCGGCCGCTCCTGCAGGATGGGATCGTTGCTGAACGCCTCGAGCACACGCTCTTCCAGCTCCAGCGAGCCGTCGACGTCGAGATCGTCGTAGTCGTCGCTGGCCGCGGCGATGCCCACTCCCGTCTCGGTGAAGCCGGACCGGTCCGATCTGTCCTGCAGGTCGAACTCGTCGTCATCGTACGCCTCGAACTCCTCGTCTCCTAGGAGCCCTTCCGCTTCGTCACCGGTGAAGAGGTCGCGAATTTTTCCAGGAAGCTCGCGCAGCGCGCCCGAGCGCTGCGAGATCACCACGCCGGCCGCGAAACCCGCGACCGCTCCGGCGAGTAAATACAGCATTCCCTTCGACGTGGAGTCGTCGTCGTGGTAACGGAACGGAGCCATGATGTGATCCTGTAGCGGAAGGTGTTGGTGAGAACTAGCTTACGCCTTCAAGCGAGTGCAATCTGCCCCACGATGGAAAAGCAAGAACAAGGCCACTTGGAAACAGTAACTCTTACGCTCCCCGACGGTAAAGAACGCGCGGTTCCTGCGGGGACGCCGGCGCGCGACGTAGTCGCGTCCATCGGCCCGCGCCTGCTGAAAGACGCGATCGCCGTGGAGATCGACGGCGCCGTGCAGGACCTGGCGACGCCGATCCGCGCGGGGGGAGGGTTCCGCGTTCTGACCGAGCGGGATCCAAAGGCGCTGGACGTGCTGCGGCATTCGGGGGCGCACGTGCTGGCGACCGCGGTCCGCCGGCTCCGCCCGGGCGCGAAGATCGGCTTCGGTCCCGCCATCGAGGACGGCTTCTATTACGACTTCGAGGTCGCCGAGCCGTTCACGCCCGAGGACCTGGACGCGTTCGAGGCCGAGATGCGCAAGGTCGCGGCCGAGAAGTTCCCGTTCGTGCGCGAGGAACTGTCGAAGAGCGAGGCGCGCGGGAAGTTCTCCGACGATCCGCTCAAGCTCGAGCGGCTGGAGGAGCTGGGCGACGACGAGGTCATCTCGACGTACACCGACGGACCGTTCGTCGACCTGTGCCGCGGGCCGCACGTACCCGACACGTCGTATCTCAAGCACTTCAAGCTGCTGCACACCGCCGGCGCGTACTGGCGCGGCGACGAGAAGCGGCAGATGCTGCAGCGGATCTACGCGACCGCGTTCTTCAGCCAGAAGGACCTCGAGGAGCATCTCCACCGGCTGGAGGAAGCCAAGCGGCGCGACCACCGCGTGCTGGCGCAGCAGCTCGATCTGTACTCCACGGACCAGCGCATCGGCCCGGGGCTGATCCTCTGGCACCCGCGCGGGTCGGTGATAAGAAACGAGATCGAGAACTTCGAGCGCGACCTGATCATCCGGCACGGGTACGACCTCGTCTACACGCCGCACATTCTCAGCGAGAAGATCTTCGAGATCTCCGGGCACCTCGAGAACTTCAAGGAGAGCATGTTCGGCGCGATGGACGTCGAGGGCGGCGCGTACCGGCCGAAGCCGATGAACTGCCCGGGCCACATCTGCATCTACCAGTCGCGACCGCGGTCTTACCGCGATCTGCCGATCCGCTACGGCGAGTTCGGCACCGTGTACCGGTACGAGCGGAGCGGCGTGCTGCACGGGATGCTGCGCGTGCGCGGCTTCACGCAGGACGACGCGCACGTGTTCTGCACGCCGGAGCAGGTGCCCGACGAGATCTCGCGGCTGATCGACCTGGTGGAGGAGATGCTCGCCGCGTTCGGCTACCCCTATACCATAGAACTGGCGACTCGTCCGTCCGAGAAGGCGCTGGGGGAGGCGGCCGTGTGGGAGCAGGCGCAGACGATGCTGGCCGACGTGCTCAAGTCGCGCGGGCTCGAGTACACGATCGACGAGGGCGGCGGCGCGTTCTATGGACCGAAGCTCGACTTCAAGCTGATCGACGCGATCGGGCGGAAATGGCAGGGGCCGACGGTGCAGCTCGACTTCAACCTGCCCGAGCGGTTCCAGCTCGAGTTCACCGGCGCGGACAACACGACGCACCGTCCGGTGATGCTGCATCGCGTGCTGGTGGGATCCATGGAGCGCTTCGTCGGGGGGCTGATCGAGCACTACGCCGGCGCGTTCCCGCTCTGGCTGGCGCCCGAGCAGATCCGTGTGCTGCCGGTCGCGGAGGAGCTCGCGGGCTACGGGCAGACGGTCGTGGACCAGCTGCGCGCGCGCAGGATCAGGGCGGAGCTGGACGCGCGGTCCGAGACGCTGAACTACCGCATCCGCGAGGCCGAGATGATGAAGGTGCCGTACATGGCGGTCGTCGGGAGGCGGGAGGCGGAGGGGCAGACGGTGGCGCTGCGGGCCCGCGGCCAAGGGAAGAAGCAGGAAGTGCTGCGGGTTTCCGATCTGGTGGACAGGTTGAAGAATGAGATTGAGACGAGAGCTATCGCTGTGACGGCGGATTAACTGCGCTGCGTGCTGCGTGCTGCGTGCTGCGTCCTAGAAAGATCGCGGAAGCTGAGTGATCTATGTAACCACTAATCACTAATCACTAATCACTAATCACATGCCGCTCCTCCGCTTCCTTCTCCTCATTCTTCTCGGCGCTGCGACAGCCGCCGCGCAATCTCCCCCCGTTGCCGCCGTCGTACCAAAAGTCGACACGCTGCACGGGAACGTTCTCACCGACAACTACTTCTGGCTGCGACGCAGGGAGAATCCGGAAGTCATCGCGTATCTCCAGGCGGAGAACGCGTACACCGACACGATGATGGCCGCCACCCGCGACCTGCAGGAGCGCATCTATCAGGAAATGCTCGGCAGGATCAAGCAGACCGATCTCTCGGTGCCGGTGCGGCGCGGGCCGTACTTCTACTACACGCGGACCGTGGAGGGCAAGCAGTATCCGATTTACGCGCGCAAGCGCGGCAGCCTCGAGGCGCCCGAAGAGATCTATCTCGATCAGAACGTGCTGGCCGAGGGAAAGACGTACCTCAGGCTCGGCGTGACGACGGTCAGTCCGGATCACCGGTTCCTCGCCTTCACCGTGGATACCACTGGATCCGAGCATTTCACGCTGCTCGTGAAGGACCTGAGCACCGGCGAGGTGTTGCCCGACCGGATCCCCGACGTGCACTTCTCGCTCACCTGGGCCGCCGACAACAAGACGCTGTTTTACACCAAGACCGATTCGGCCCACCGGTCCGACAAGGTCGTGCGGCACATCGTCGGCACGCAAACGGCCAGCGACTCGGTGATCTTCCACGAGCCGAACGTGCTGTTCAACGTCGGCGTGTCGCGCACGAAGGACGACGAGTACGTCATGATCGCGGCCGAGAGCTTCACCAGCTCCGAGTACTGGTTTGTACCCGCGCGAACTCCGCTGCTGCCGTTCAAGGTGATCGAGCGCAGGCGGCCCGACATCGAGTACTCGGTCATCCATCACAAGGGACGGTTCTTCATCACGACCAACGACGGCGCGACCAACTTCAAGGTCGTGACGGCGCCGGCGTCCGATCCCTCGGCCACTAACTGGCGGGACTACATCGCACACAGCGACACCATCCTGATCGACGGACTCGACGCGTTCAGCGACCACCTGGTCATCTACGAGCGCTCGGGCGGGCTGAGAAAGATCCGGATCCGCGATCTCAGGATCAACGCGGACCATTACGTCTCGTTCCCGGAGCCGGTGTACACGTACAGCACTGCCGGCAATCCCGAATTCGACACGAACCTGCTGCGATTCACGTATCAGTCGCTGATCACCCCCGCGAGCGTCTTCGACTACGACATGGACACGCGGGCGCTCGATCTCAAGAAGCGTACGGAAGTTCTGGGCGGGTACGATCCGACGTTGTACGGCACCGAGCGCACCTGGGCACGGGCGTCCGACGGGAAGATGGTCCCGGTCTCACTCGTATATCGCAAGCCGTTTGTGCGTGACGGCATGCGGCCGATGCTGCTGTACTCGTACGGCTCGTACGGCTCGAGCACCGAGCCGACGTTCTCCTCCAACAACCTGAGCTTGATCGACCGCGGCGTGGTGTACGCGCTAGCGCACATCCGCGGCGGACAGGAGATGGGCCGCGCCTGGTACGACGAAGGGAAGATGCTGAACAAGCGGAACACGTTCACGGATTTCATCGCGGCCGCGGAGCATCTCGTGCGCGAGCGCTACACGTCTAGCGACCGGCTGGCGATCCGGGGCGGGAGCGCGGGCGGACTGCTGATGGGCGCTGTGGTCAACATGCGCCCCGATCTGTTCAAGGTTGTGGTCGCCGACGTGCCGTTCGTGGACGTCATCAACACGATGCTCGACGCTTCCATTCCGCTCACGGCGCAGGAGTGGGAGCAGTGGGGCAACCCGGCCATCCGCGAGCACTACGAGTACATGCGGACCTATTCGCCGTACGACAACGTCGAGGCCAAGGCGTACCCGATGATGCTTGTCACGACCGGGCTCAACGATCCCCGGGTGGCTTTCTGGGAGCCGGCGAAGTGGGTGGCGAAGCTGCGGGCCATGAAGACGGACGACAATCTGCTGCTGCTCAAGACGAACATGGGCGCCGGGCACGGCGGATCGTCGGGTCGGTACGACGCGCTGAGAGAGATGGCGTTTCGGTACGCGTTCATCCTGAAGGGGTTGAGGATGGATTAGTGATTAGTGATTAGTGATTAGTGATTGGTAAGAGCGGAGTGCAGTTGGGGTCACTAATCACCAATCACCAATCACCAAACACCCTAGTAGTTTTCAGTCATGCCTGACCTCACTCGCCAGCCGGTAATCGTCTCCGCAGTACGGACCCCCATCGGCCGCTACCTCGGCGGACTCTCGTCCCTGTCCGCGCCGGAGCTCGGCGCCATAGCCATCCGTGAGGCGGTAAAGCGCGCCGGCATTGCCGTCGAGGACATCGAGGAAGTGCTACTGGGGCACGTCGTGCAGGGCGGAACGGGGCAGGCGCCGGCGCGACAGGCCGCGCTCAAGGCGGGGCTGCCGGGCACCGTCGGCGCGACGACGATCAACAAGGTCTGCGGTTCGGGGCTCAAGGCGGTCATGCTCGCCGCGCAGTCCATTCGCGCGGGCGACCAGCAGGTCGTGGTGGCAGGAGGACAGGAGTCCATGTCGAACGCGCCGCACTACCTGTACGGGATGCGCCAGGGCATCAAGCTGGGCGACCAGACGATCGCCGACGGCGTCATCAAGGACGGGCTCTGGTGCTCCTTCTGCGACGTGCACATGGGTGGGCACGCCGAGTACACCGCGCGCAAAGCCGGCGTTACGCGCGAGCAGCAGGACGACTTCGCGCTCCAGTCACACCAGAAGGCGCTCGCCGCGATCGAGGGCGGCAAGTTCCGGGAAGAGATCGTGGCAGTCGAGGTTCCGGGGCGCAAAGGGCCGACGACGGTGGACACCGACGAGGGGCCGCGGAAGGAGGCTACGCGCGAGGCGCTCGCCAAGCTGCGGCCGGCGTTCCCCGGCGAGGAAGGGGAAAAACAGCTGAGCGTTACGGCGGGGAACGCGTCCACGCTCAACGACGGCGCGTCCGCGCTGGTCGTTACGTCCGAACAGTATGCGCGTGAGAGAGAGCTCACGATCCTGGGAAGAATCACGGGCTACGCGACCGGCGGGGGCGAGCCGAAGGATCTTTTCTTCGCGCCGATCGTCGCGGTGGAGAAGCTCATGCTGAAGGCGGGCACCTCGATCGGGGATTACGATCTCGTCGAAGCCAACGAAGCGTTCGCGGCCCAGGCGCTCGCCAACGGGCAGGGGCTCAACTGGGCGTGGGACAGAGTGAACGTGCACGGCGGCGCGATCGCGCTCGGCCATCCCCTCGGCGCGAGCGGCGCGCGCATCCTCACGACGCTGCTGTACGCGATGAAGGATCGGGGCGCGCGGACGGGGCTCGCCACGCTGTGCCTCGGCGGCGGCAACGCCGTCGCGCTCTCGGTAGAGCGGGCCGACTAGCGCGTCGTTGCGACGCGAAATCTTCCTTACCAAGAACGGCACTCTCCGCGCCATCTGGCGCGGGCTGCTTTTCATAGCCGTCAGCATCGTGGCGCTGTTCGCGGCGTCGGTGGCGGCCGCGACGCTGCACTCCGCCGCGGCATCGGTCGGCATCCGGCTGGTGGTGCATCCGCTCGTGTACCCGCTGGGATTTCTCGCGGCACACGTCTTCATGCTGCGGAAGATCGACCGGAAGGATTGGAGCTACGTCTGGCTGGGGCGCGACGCCGCGCGGCCGCCGAAGCTGGTCTCCGGTCTCGTGCTCGGCGCGCTCGTTCTGGCGCTCCCTGTCGGCGCTCTTCTGACGACGGGTCAGCTCACGGTGGCGGACGCTCCCGACGGCGCGTGGTGGAGCGCGGCGCTGCTCGCCACTGCCGTCCTGCTGCCGAGCGCTTTCGCTGAAGAACTGTTTGCACGCGGCTACATTTTCGCATTGCTGCGCGAGGCCGCTGGATGGAAGGTCGCGCTGGCCGCGACCAGCATCGGGTTCGGCATGGTGCACGTGGCAAATCCCGGCGCCAACTGGCAGTCTCTGAGCGTGGTCGTGCTCGCCGGCTTCTTCCTCGGCGCGGTCGTGCTGGTGACCGGCAGCTTGTACGCGGCGACGCTCGCGCATTTTGCGTGGAACTGGTTCATCGCGGCAGTGCTGCACATGCCGGTCAGCGGAGTACCGGTGGTCGGCTCGCCGGACTACAGAGTGGTGGAGAGCGGGCCGGACTGGCTGACGGGAGGAAGCTGGGGACCCGAGGGAGGGGTTGCTGCTGGTTTGGGGCTCAGCGTCGGGTTGGTTTACTTGTTGTGGATCGGGAAGAGATCACGTCAGGGTTGACTACAACGCTGCGTGCTGCGTGCTGCGTGCTGCGTGCTGCGTGCTGCGTGCCAACTGCAAGAGAAGAGCAGTCACTAATCACTAATCACTAATCACTAATCACAGCATGAACGACCGCATCGCCGTCATCGGCGCCGGACAAATGGGCAACGGCATCGCGCACGTGTTCGCGCAAGCCGGATTCGACGTCACGCTCGTGGACGTGTCGGCGGAGGCGCTGCAGAAAGCGCGCGACACGATCGCGAAGAATCTCGACCGGCAGGTGAAGAAGGGGACGATCCCGGCGGGTGCGCCCGCGGAGATCCTCGGACGCATCAAGGCGGAGACGGATACGAGTGCCGTCGGCGACGCGGGGCTCGTGATCGAAGCGGCGACGGAGAACGCTGATCTCAAGTACAAGATCTTTCAGGGGCTCGAGACCGAGGCTGCGGCCGACGCGATCCTCGCATCCAACACCAGCTCCATCTCGATCACCGAGATAGCGCGCCGCACCAGCCGCCCCGAGAAAGTCATCGGGATGCACTTCATGAATCCCGTGCCCGTGATGAAGCTGGTCGAGATCATCCGCGGCCTCGCGACCTCTGACGAAACGATGGCCAGCGTGATCGAGCTGAGCAAGCGCGTGGGCAAGACTCCGGTCGAGGTGAACGATTTCCCGGGCTTCGTCTCGAATCGCGTGTTGCTGCCGATGATCAACGAGGCGGTTTACTGCCTCATGGAAGGAGTCGGGACCGCCGACGCGATCGACCAGGTGATGACCCTCGGCATGAATCACCCGCTTGGACCGCTGGCGCTGGCGGACCTCATCGGGCTCGACACCTGCCTCGCGATCCTCGAGGTGCTGCACGACGGGCTCGGCGATCCGAAGTACCGGCCCTGTCCGCTGCTGCGGAAGTACGTGGCCGCCGGGTGGCTCGGCAGAAAGACCGGCCGCGGCTTCCACACCTATTCGTGAGATCCGCGCCTTGATGCACGCCGCGCTGCACCCGCTGACGGAAGAGCAGCGCGAGATCCAGAACGTCGCGCGGCAGTTCGCCGCCGCCGAGATTGCGCCGCACGCCGAGCAGTGGGATCGGGACGCGTTCTTCGACGAATCCTTGGTCGGAAAGCTCGGCGCGCTCGGTCTGCTCGGGATGCTGCTGCCCGAGGAGTACGACGGACTCGGGCTCGACACGCGGACCTACCTGATGGCGCTCGAGGAGATCGCCGCGGCGGACGCGTCCACGGCGGTGCTCATGAGCGTGCACAACTCGCTGCCGACGCAGATGATCCTCCGCTTCGGCACGGACGAGCAGAAGCGCAGATTCCTGCCCCCGATGGCGCGGGGCGAGCTGCTCGGCGCGTTCGCGCTGTCCGAGGCGGAGGCCGGCTCGGACGCGGCGTCGCTCACCACGCAGGCCGTTCGCGACGGGGACGGCTGGATCCTGAACGGCACCAAGAGCTGGGTCACGGCCGGCAGCCACGCCGGAGTGATAGTCGCGATGGCGCGGACGGACTCCGCCGAGCTGCGCCGCGGCGCCCGCGGGATCGGCGCCTTCATCGTGACGCCGGATCTTCCCGGGTTCAGCGTCGGGAAGAAGGAGAACAAGCTCGGCTTGCGCGCGTCGCCCACGGTGCAGCTCGCGTTCAGCGACATGCGGGTCCCCGACTCGCACGTGCTGGGCGACCCGTCGCACGGCTTCATCTACGCGCTCCAGTCGCTGGACAACGGCCGGCTCGGAATCGCGGCGCAGGCGCTGGGAATCGCGCGGGCTGCGCTGGATCTATCGCTGGCGTACGCCGCCGAGCGGAAGCAGTTCGGCCACCACATCAGCGAGTTCCAGGCGATACAGTTCAAGCTGGCCGACATGGCGATGCGGGTCGACGCCGGACGAAGCCTCCTCTACGCGACGGCCGACGCGAAGGACCGCGGCGAGCCGATCAAGCGCTTCGGCGCGATGAGCAAGCTGTTCGCGAGCGAGACCGCCATGTGGGCCACGACCCAGGCCATCCAGATCTTCGGTGGTTACGGGTACGTCAAAGATTATCCGGTCGAGCGACTGTTCAGGGACGCGAAAGTGACCGAGATTTATGAAGGGACTTCCGAGATTCAACGAGTGGTCATCGCGAGGGAGCTCCTGGGGTCGCTGTAGAGATCGACGCTGCTCGGTGAAAACGTTACTAGTGATTAGTGATCGGTGATTAGTAACGGCGGGAAAGAGGCAGAAAGCTCGGCAGTTGGTGTCACTAATCACTAATCACTAATGACTAATCACTGCTCCTAATGGAACTCTTCAAGACGATCCGCGAAATGGGCCACGAACAGGTGGCCATCTGCAGCGATAAAGCGTCCGACTACTGCGGCATCATCGCGATACACGACACGCGACTCGGGCCGGCGCTCGGTGGCACCAGGTTCTGGAACTACGACACCGAAGACGAGGCGATCATCGACGCGCTGCGGCTCGCGCGCGGCATGACGTACAAGAGCGCGGTGGCGGGGCTGAACCTCGGCGGGGGCAAGTCCGTCATCCTCGGCGACAACAAGACGAAGAACCGCGAAGCCATCTTCCGCGCGCACGGTCGCTTCGTGGACACGCTCGGCGGCAGGTACATCACCGCCGAGGACGTCGGCACCAGCCCGTCCGACATGGATTATGTCCACATGGAGACCAAGCATGTCGCCGGGCTGGCGTCCAAGTCGGGCGACCCGTCGCCCGTGACGGCGCACGGGGTCTTTCGGGCGATCGAGGCCGCGGCCAAGTACCGCTGGGGCTCGAGCGACCTGCACGGCTGCACCGTGTCGGTGCAGGGCTGCGGTCACGTGGGCCGCAATGTCGCGAAGGAGCTGCACGCCGCCGGCGCGAAGCTGATCGTCACCGACATCGATCCCGAGAAGGTCCGCCAGGTCGTGGCCGATACCGGGGCGACGGCCGTCGCGCCCGACGACATCTATTCGGCGAAGGCGCACATCTTCGCGCCGTGCGCGCTCGGCGGAATCATCAACGACGAGACGATCCCCGCGCTCACGGTCGAGATCGTCGCGGGCGCCGCTAACAACCAGCTCCTGGAAGAGCGGCACGGTGACGCCCTGGAGGCGCGCGATATTCTGTACGCGCCCGATTACGTGGCGAACGCGGGCGGGGTGATCAACGTCTACAGCGAGCTCGCCGGCTGGGACCTCGAGCGCTCGTTCAAGAAGGCGGACGAGATCTTCGACACGGTGCTCGGCGTGTTCGAGCTCGCGAAGGCCGAGGGAATCCCCACGTATCGCGCCGCCGACCGCGTCGCTGAGCGCCGTCTCGGAGACCCGAAGGCAGTGCGCGCGTCCTGGGGCGAGTGGCCGCCGCGCAACGGAAACGGCTCGTGACTGCCAGGCCCACCGTCCCGGACGATGCTGGCGGCCGGGAAAGGATTCCCATCGCGGCCGACCATGCGGGGTTCGCGATGAAGGAGCAGCTCAAGCGGGAGCTGGAAGCCCTCGGGTACGAGCCGGTCGATCTCGGCGCGCGCTCGGAGGAAGCGAGCGATTATCCGGAGTTCGCGCACGCCGTCGCGGAGCAGGTGTCGAAGGGTGAAGCGCGCAGGGGCGTGCTCCTGTGCGGCAGCGGCATCGGAATGGACATCGCGGCCAACCGGCACTCCGGTGTGCGCGCGGCGCTCGCCTGGGAGCCGGCGATTGCGGAGCTGTCGCGGAGGCACAACGACTCGAACGTGCTCGTGCTGCCGTCGCGGTTCATGTCGGCGGACGACGCAGCCGCGGCATTGAAGGTGTGGCTGAAGACCGGGTTCGAGGGCGGCCGCCACCAGCGGCGCGTCGACAAAATCGAGCCACCGCCGGAGGCGGCACGCAAATGACCGAGCGAAACGCCGCCGCGGGCGGCTCGCGGCTCGCCGCGCTGCGGGCGTACGATCCCGACATCGCGCGGCTCATCGTCGAGGAGACGGACCGCCAGCGCTACGGGCTGGAGCTGATCGCGAGCGAGAACTTCGTCTCCGAGGCGGTCCTGGAAGCAATGGGTACGCCGCTCACCAACAAGTACGCGGAAGGTCTGCCGTCCAAGCGCTACTACGGCGGCTGCGAGGTAGTGGACAAGGTCGAGCAGATCGCGATCGACAGGGTCAAGCAGCTGTTCGCAGCCGAGCACGCCAACGTGCAGCCGCATTCGGGCGCGCAGGCCAACGCCGCGGTGTTCCTCGCGTTTCTCAAGCCGGGCGACAAGGTGCTGGGACTGGACCTGTCGCAGGGCGGCCATCTGACGCACGGCTCGCCGGTGAATTTCTCGGGTCTGCTGTATCACGCCATCCATTACGGCGTGAAGCCGGAAGACGGCCGGATCGATTACGACCGCATGCGCGAGATCGCGCGCGCGGAGCGGCCGCAGATGATCATCGCCGGCGCGAGCGCGTACGCGCGGATAATCGACTTCCCCGCGTTCGCCGAGGTCGCGCGCGAGATCGGGGCGAAGTTCATGGTGGACATGGCGCACATCGCCGGCCTGGTGGCCACGGGGCTGCACCCGTCGCCCGTGCCGCACGCCGACGCGGTCACGAGCACCACGCACAAGACGCTGCGCGGTCCGCGCGGCGGGCTGATCCTGTGCACGGCGGAGCACGCCAAGGTGGTGGACAAGGCGATGTTCCCCGGGACGCAGGGCGGGCCGCTGGAGCACGTCATCGCCGCGAAGGCCGTCGCCTTCAAGGAAGCGCTCGATCCGTCGTTCAAGGTCTACTGCAAGCAGGTGATCGCCAACGCCCAGGCGCTGGCGAACGCGCTGATGCAGCGCGGCTACGACATCGTCTCCGGCGGCACCGACAACCATCTTCTGCTCGTGGACCTGCGAAACCGGAACCTCACGGGCAAGGTCGCGGAGCTATCGCTGGACAAGGCGGGTATCACGGTGAACAAGAACACCGTGCCGCGCGAGACGCAGTCGCCGTTCGTGACCAGCGGGATCCGCATCGGCACTCCGGCCGTGACGACGCGCGGCATGAAGGAGCCGGAGATGGAGCGGATCGCCGGGTTTATCGAGCGCGTGCTGGCCGCGCCCGACGACGATTCAGTGTGCAAGAAGGTACGGGCGGAAGTGCGCGAATTGACTGGCGGGTTTCCGCTCTATCCCGCATCATTTGTGTCGCAGGCAGACTAGGGAGATCGCATTGGTAGAGCTGGCGTTTCGGGACGGCATCATGGACAGGATCAGGCTTCGGGAGCCGCGGTTCGAGGAGGGCGCGTACCTCTTCGTGCTGGCCGGCCTCGAGTTCTGTCAGTCCCGCCTGCCCGAGCGTCGCCATATTACGGGTGTCGAGCTGGCGCACGCCTGCCGCAATCTCGCGCTCAGGCGGTTCGGCGTGATGGCGCGGCTCGTGCTCGAAGGCTGGGGTCTGCGCAGCACCAGCGACATCGGCGCAGTAGTGTTCACGCTCGTAAGCGAAGG
>JANLGX010000298.1 GCA_024654005.1 Gemmatimonadaceae bacterium
CTATTGGCTGTTGGTTATTAGCCAACAGCCCCGCTGTTCCCGCGTGTTCCCGCGGTTCCGCCGTAGCCAATAGCCAATAGCCAATAGCCAACAGCTCATGGAAGTGACCTTCGTAGGCGCGGCTCGAGAAGTAACCGGCTCCTGCCACGTCCTGAAGGTGGGCGGGCGAACGGTGCTGCTCGACTGCGGGATGTTTCAGGGGGCGCGGCAGGAGTCCGCCGCGAAGAACAAGGCGCTCCCCGTTCCCGTCGCCGAGATCGACGCTGTCGTGCTGTCGCACGCGCACATCGACCACGCCGGCCGGCTGCCGCTTTTGATCCGCGAGGGCTACGCGAAGCAGATCTTCGCCACGCCCGCTACCCGCGACCTGTGCGCGATCATGCTGGGCGACTCGGCGCACATCCAGGAAAAGGACGCGGAGTTCCTCGCCAAGCGCCGTAAGGAATTCATCGAGCCGCTGTACACGACGCGCGACGCGGTGCGAACGATCGAGCTGATGGTGGGCCAGCCATACGGCACCACCTTCGACGTTGTCCCCGGCGTGCGCGCGACGTTCATCGACGCGGGCCACATACTCGGCTCGGCATCGGTCATCCTGGATTGTACCGAGGAGGGAGTGAGCAGGCGGCTCGTGTTCTCCGGCGACATCGGCCGGCGCGGGTTGGCGATCATTCGCGACCCGCAGATCCCGACCGGCGCGGACACGGTCATAATGGAATCGACGTACGGCAACCGGGACCACGAGTCCGTGGCCGACGCGCGCTCGCATCTCGCGCGCGTCGTGCGCGACACCGCGGCCCGCGGCGGCAGAGTGCTCATACCTGCGTTCGCCGTCGGCAGGACGCAGGAGCTGATCTACAGCCTGCACGAGCTGCATCGCGAGGGCGCCATCCCGGCCATACCGATCTACGTGGACTCGCCGCTCGCCATCGATACGACCAGCGTGTTCGAGATGCACCCGGATACGTTCGACCGGAACGAGGATTTCGTCCGCAAGGTGCCGGAGCTGTTCCAGTTCGATCTCGTTCGCTACACCCGTAGCGTCGAAGACTCGAAGGAGCTGTCGACGATGCACGGGCCGATGGTGATCATCGCGGCCTCGGGCATGGTCGAGGCCGGCAGGATTCTGCACCACCTGGCGCAGGGAGCCGGGGATCCGCGAAACACGATCCTGATCGTCGGCTTCCAGGCCGAGCATACGCTTGGGCGGCGGATCGTCGAGCGGCGGCCGATGATCAAGGTGTTCGGCGACGAGATGCCGCTCAAGGCGAACGTCGAGGTGATCAACGGCTACAGCGCGCACGCCGACCGCGGGGAGCTGACGTCGTGGCTCCAGGCCGTGCGGGAGAGCTCTCCCGCGCTGCGGGACATTTATCTCGTGCACGGCGAGCCGCCCGCGCAGGACGAGCTCGCCACTTCGCTCACAGCCAAGGGATTTTCCGTCAGCAGCCCGTCGCCCGGTACGACGATCATGCTCTGAACAGGGAATAACTTTCGCTGGTGGCATCGAAGCTTCCTATCTTCTTCAGGCTCGCACGCGCGATCGTGCTCACGTTCGCGGGGCTGTGGGTAGTGTCCGCGCTGGCCGTGTTCGTCTTTGCGGCCCGCGACAACGCCCGCCGCGCGGACGCGATCGTCGTGCTCGGGGCCGCGCAATACGACGGCAGGCCGTCGCCCGTGCTCAAGGCGCGCATCGATCATGCGCTGAGCCTGTTCGACCGCAAGCTCGCGCCGCGGCTGATCGTCACCGGCGGGCGCGGGGAGGGCGACACTACCAGCGAAGCCGCCGTGGCGCGGAACTACGCGCTCCGCCGCGGGGTGCCCGACAGCGCGATCCTGCTGGAATCGAGCGGCCGCACGACGGAAGAATCGATCCGGGCCGTAGCTTCGATCCTGGAGTCGCGCGATCTGAACAGCGCGGTGCTCGTGAGCGATCCCGCGCACATGTTCCGGCTGTGGATCCTGGCGCACCGGTTCGGCCTCACGCCGTACACCTCGCCGACGCAGACGAGCCCGGCCCTCAACCGCCGGGCCCGCTTGCGGTACATGTTCCAGGAATCGCTCAAGGCCCCGGCGGCGCTGTTCCTCGAGGAGGCGGTAGCGACGAAGCTGCTACCGCCCGTGAGGAAGATCATTCCGGACGAGATATCGCCCTAGAGGCTGTTGGCTATTAGCTGTTGGCTCTTGGCTCAGCCAATAGCTAACAGCCAAGAGCCAATAGCTACTGTTTCAGTGCCCGCTCAAACCACTCCCAGTAGGCCCCGCCGCCGAGTCCCGCTAGATCGTTGTGCTGCGCGTCGTCCACGATGAGCAGCTCGCCCTTGTTCCTGGCCGTCTCGAACACCGCGCGCCCCATCTCCACCGCGATCACGCCGTCGCGCGTGCCGTGGACGACCCACACGGGCGCGTCGATCGCCGCGACGGCTGCGCGCGTGTCGTAGCGCACCCGCGAGATGAATCTGAAAGCGAGCGCCAGCGGCGGACTGATCACGCGCGGCGCCATCTCGCGCGCCGAAGTGAACGGGGCCTTCAGCAGAAGCGCCCGCGGCTCGTGCTTCAGCGCGAGCTCGGCCGCCACGGCGCTGCCGAGCGAGTAGCCGAAGAATGCGATGCGTGAGGAATCGATGCCGAGCCGCGAACGGACGGCATCGTATGCCGCTTCGGCGTCGAGCTGGATGCCCGGGTACGTAGGCTTCCCGCCGAGCCCCATATAGCCGCGGTACTCGGCCAGCACCACGGCGTAGCCGGTGCGGCGGCTGATCTGCCGCGCCCAGTCCACCTGGTAGATCGCGAGGTCGGCGTTCCCGTGAAAGCAGAGCAACACGCCGCGGGAGGTGGCGGGATCGCCAACCACGTACGCCAGCAGCGGCTGTCCATCCGCCGCGGAGTGGTCGATCCGATGCACTTCCGCCGGATGCTCGTACGGCGAGGGCTGCGGAAAGTAGACGAGCTTCTCCTGCGCCCACCAGATGAGCGCGAGGAGCAGCACGATCATGCCGGCGACTATCGCCACCGCGATCAACATCGTTCGCGCAATCCGCCCGTCGAGGCCCGCGCCGTAGCCTGGCGCGCTAGCTGCGCGTCTTGACGCCGGCGGCGTAGGCCTGGTGGAGCTGCTGATAGACCGGACCGGGTCGGCCGGCACCGATCATCGTTTCGTTCACTCTAACGATCGGATACAGCTCTCGCAGCGAGCTCGTGTAGAACATCTCGTCCGCGGTATCGATCTCCGCGCGCTCCACCGGCCGCTCCTCCACGGTCAGCCCCTGCTCGGCGCCGAGCTCCATCGTTACGGCGCGCGTGATTCCTGGAAGGATTCCGCACGTCAGCGGCGGAGTGATCAGCTTCCGCCCTTTGACGAGCATGACGTTGCTGATCGGGCCCTCGGCGACGTGCCCCTCGATGTCGAGAAACAGCGCGTCGTCGAAGCCGGCCTCGCGCGCGGCGGTCAGCGCGATCACGGCCTCGGCATATGCCAGAGTCTTGAGGCCGGAGGTGACGGAGTACTCGTTGCGGCGGCCTTTGGCTATCTGCACCGAGATCCCCTTGTCGTACATGCCGGGAGGAGTCGGTGGCAGCGGAGCTGCGATCACCACGGCGGTCGGCTTCACGCCGGGAGTCGGCGGGAGGCCCAGGTCGCCGACGCCGCGGCTCACCGTGAGCCTGACGGCGGAGTCGCCCCAGCCGTTCTCCGTCGCGACGCGCGCGCCGGTGAGAACCTGCTCGCTCAGATCCGGCAGTGCGAGACCAAGAGCCTTCGCGCCGCCGGCGAGCCGCCGCATGTGGCGGGAGAGAAATGCCACGTGTCCGCCGTAGGAGCGCATCGTCTCGAACAGTCCGTCCGCGCGATTGAAGCCACGGTCGAGTCCCGAGATGTGCGGCGCGGCGGGATCGACCTGCTTTCCGTTTACCCACATCAGCGTTTCAGCCATGCGGATTAATTTACGCTCATGCGAATTCCGATAGAAACCCTCACGCTCGACAACGGCCTGCGCGTGGTGCTGTCCGAGGATCACACGGCGCCGATCGTGGCGGTAAACCTCTGGTACCACGTGGGCTCGGGGAACGAGCGGAGCGGTCGCACGGGGTTCGCGCACCTGTTCGAGCACATGCTGTTTCAGGGCTCCGAGCACGTCACCGCGAACGAGCACTTCGAGCTGATCGCGCGCGCCGGCGGGACGCTGAACGGATCCACCTGGCTCGACCGGACGAATTACTTCGAGACCGTGCCATCCAACCAGCTGGCGCTGGCGCTGTGGCTGGAGGCCGACCGGATGGGCGCGCTGCTCCCGGGGATGACGCAGGAGAAGCTCGACACGCAGCGTGACGTCGTGAAGAACGAGCGGCGGTGGACCGTCGATAACCAACCCTACGGGACGTGGTGGGAGAAGCTGCCG
>JANLGX010000299.1 GCA_024654005.1 Gemmatimonadaceae bacterium
AAAATTGCTTGCGGGGCAATGTTCCTGGGCTATCTTAACCCGCATTCGCCAGATGACGCAGTAATCTGCTGCGTTTTCGTCGCGATTCAGTTATGATAAACAATGACTTGCACTGGATCGAGGGAGGCTGCCGTGGAGAACCCAACGGGTGAATCAAACGGCGGTGTTCTCAGGCTCGATTTCGACCGCCGGCTGAAGCTTGAGTTCCATGGCTCGCGGATCACCTCCGATGCTGGGCTGCTGGCCTATCGCGAACTCGACGACGCCCTCGGTCTCAGCACCATGGCGGGCGAGATCCTCGCCGACACACGCACTGGCAAAAATGGCCGCCATGCGCTGGTCGGGCTGCTGCGGCAGTCGGTGTTTGGGCGGCTTGCCGGATATGAGGATGTGAACGACGCCGAACGCCTGCGCCATGATCCGGCGATGCGTTGGATCGTCGGCGGCAAGGCGGCTTCGGGCGCGGCGGCATCGCCGAGCCAAATGGGGCGCTTCGAGACGCGCTGGCTCACTGTGGAAAAGAACCTCTCGGCGCTCGCCGATCTATCCGGCCGATGGATCGACCGTGTTCATGGCCGTCGTCCGCCGAACGGCATCGTGCTCGACATGGATTCGAGCGTCAGCCCGACCCACGGCGATCAGGAAGGCACGGCCTACAACGGCCACTTCGCCTGCACCTGCTATCATCCGCTGTTCGTGTTCAACCAGTTCGGCGATCTGGAACGCTCCGCGCTGCGGCCGGGCAACGTCCATTCGGCGGACGGTTGGAAGGACGTGCTGGAACCAGTCGTGGGCCGCTATCGAAGCAGGTTCAAGCGACGCTACTTCCGTGCCGATGCCGCCTTCGCCAACCCCGAGGTCTACGAGTTCCTGGAGGCGGAGGGCTTCAGTTACGCGATCCGCCTTCCGACCAACAAGGTGCTGCAGGAGCGGGTCGGCTATCTGCTCAGGCGTCCCGTCGGGCGCCCTCCGAACGAAGTCCGGCGGTCCTACGCCAACTTCTGCTACCAGGCGGGAAGCTGGAAGACGCCGCGCCGTGTCGTCGCCAAGGTCGAGTGGCATCCCGGCGAGCTCTATCCCCGCGTCGGCTTCATCGTCACCAACCTGTCACGCCCGGCTGAGCGGGTTGTGGCCTTCTACAACAAGCGCGGCACCGCGGAGCAATGGATAAAGGAGGGCAAGGGCGCGATCCGGTGGACGCGGTTGTCGTGCCGTTCGTTCGCCGCCAACGCCGTGCGGCTCCAGCTTCACGCGCTCGCCTACAATCTCGGCAACTTCCTGCGGACATTGGCGACTCCCGAGCCGATCAAGGACTGGTCGCTGACCAGCCTGAAGGAGAAGCTGATCAAGATCGGCGCCAAGCTCGTCAGCCACGGCCGTTATGTCGCCTTCCAGATGGCCGAGGTCGCCATCCCGCGGCAAATGTTCCAGGAGATTCTGCGGCTGATCGCGGAACTGCGGCCACCGCCTGATCCAGCGCCAGTGTGAACGGTTCGGTTGTCATGCGTTCCAGCAAGAACCGAGGGAGAGGTGTGTCTTGATCACCACCAAATCAGCGCTCGCGGGCTCGCCGCAGGGCGTTTTGGCTCACGGAGAGGGCCTCACGCACGGCGGCGGCGGTTCAGCCTTGCCGGAAAAGCCGAAATGGGCGAAGTTGGGGCTTCGATACCGGTTCATCCGGTGAATGTCGGATAATGCCGAAGATGGTCACTTCGGCATCCCGCCCGATGAGCTGCGGCATGGCACTTTTGGCCGCATCCGGGTCGTCGTACATATGGACGGACTGGATGAGCACCTCCAATCGGATCGCGAG
>JANLGX010000207.1 GCA_024654005.1 Gemmatimonadaceae bacterium
CGGCCGTCTACGTCACGGCCGACGGGAAGCTCGCCGGGCTACTCGCGATTGCCGATCCCATCAGAAGCACGTCGCGCGACGCGATTGCACAGTTGCGGCGGCTTGGACTCGACGTCGTCCTCGTCACCGGGGACAACGAGCGAACGGCCAAAGCGATCGCGCGCGAGGCGGGGATCGATCGCGTGGTTGCGGGCGTCCTTCCCGAAGGAAAGGTGGCGGAGATCAAGCGGCTCCAGAGCGAAGGCCAGGTAGTCGCGATGGTTGGCGATGGAATCAACGACGCACCCGCTCTGGCGCAGGCGGACATCGGAATGGCGATCGGCGGTGGAACGGACATCGCCGCGGAGGCCGCCGACGTCGTGCTGATGCGCGGCGATCTCGGGAGCGTGGTGCAGGCCGTGCGACTTTCACGTCGCACCATGCGAACGATGAAGCAGAATCTCTTCTGGGCATTCATCTACAACGTCGTCGGCATTCCCATCGCGGCCGGCGCGCTGTACCCGGTGCTGGGGCTGCTGCTGAGCCCCATTCTGGCAAGCCTCGCGATGGCCTTCAGCTCCGTGAGCGTGGTCACCAACAGTCTTCGCCTCCGGAGCTTCCGCGCCGAAGGAGCAGGCGCTTGAGCGCCCCAAAGAAGACACAGGCGGGTGGCGAGCTCGCGGTCTCCTGCGGCTGCGGCCTGGACGATCGGGCGGGATCCGGGAGAAAGGCGCTCGCCGTGGATTCAGACGCGAAGGCCCGCAACCTCAAGCGGCTGCGCCGCATCGAAGGTCAGGTGCGCGGGCTCCACAAGATGATCGAAGAGGACCGGTACTGCGCCGACATCATGACGCAGATCTCCTCCGTGAACGAGGCACTCCGGGGGGTTGGCCGCGAGCTGATGCGGAATCATTTGAAGCACTGCGCCGCCGCCGCGATCCGGGCCGGCGAGGACGAGGCGGACGCGATGTACGACGAGCTTCTGGACCTCATGCACAAGTTCAACAGATAGGTCCTCCCCGGTAGAGCTAAGCTCAGCAACGGGTTAACGCACGGTTATTGCGGACGTCCAACCAACGAATTGCCCGCCCGCGGCGTAATTCGAGAGAAGGCCCGAGCGTTCCCTGCCTCGCCGCCCGCCTGACAAATCTCGAGGATCAAATGCAAAGAAAGCACATCATCGCGGCCGGTGTCGCGGTGCTAGTTCTTATAGCCGCGGCTTGGATGTTCACCCGCAAATCGGATAAGGAACCACCCTACCGGTTCGCGACCGTCGAGCGTGGCGATCTCGAAGCTTCCGTGTCCGCCACGGGTAAGCTCGGAGCCGTGACGACGGTGCAGGTCGGCACACAGGTGTCCGGCCAGGTATCCGCGATCCACGTGGATTTCAACGACCGCGTCAAAAAGGGACAGCTGGTCGCGCGGATCGATCCGACCCTCCAGCAGCAGGCGGTGCGTGACGCGCTCGCGGGTCTCGAGCGCGTGCAGGCCGAGCGTGCCCAGGCGCTGCGCGAGTACGATCGCAACAAGCAGCTGTTCGACCGCAAGGTTCTGACGGAAGCGGAGTTCAACAACGCGCAGTACGCGCTCGCGATCGCGAACGCCAGCATGAAGTCCGCACAGGTCACGCTGGATCGCGCGCGGCAGAATCTGTCGTACACGTCGATCTACGCGCCGATCGACGGGATCGTCGTCGAGCGGAACGTGGACGTCGGGCAAACGGTGGCCGCGAGCCTGTCCGCGCCTCAGCTCTTCCTCATCGCGAACAACTTGTCGCGGATGCAGATCCTCGCGTCGGTCGACGAGAGCGACATCGGCCTGATCAAGGACGGACAGGAAGTCCGCTTCAGCGTGCAGGCGTACCCCGACGAGAACTTCAAGGGCACCGTGCGGCAGGTGCGGCTGCAGTCGGTGACGCAGGAGAACGTCGTGAACTACACCGCCGTCGTGGAGGTCGACAACTCGAGCGGCAAGCTCCTGCCGGGGATGACCGCGACTGTGGACTTCCTCACGGGCGCGGCGAAGAACGTGCTGCTCGTTCCCAATGCGGCGCTTCGCGTGCGCCCGACGATGGCGATGCTGGAGCAGGTGCAGGGACAGATGCAGGCGGGACGCGAAGG
>JANLGX010000301.1 GCA_024654005.1 Gemmatimonadaceae bacterium
AGCACGAGATTCTGAAAAAAGCAACTGTAATGTTAGCTTCCGGGAAACCTCGCTATCTGCTATCGTCAACGCCGTTACGGAGTTCAAATGGAGAATGTCGGATGAAGGCTGTCGGCAGATGAACGGGGATGCCGCCGCGCGCATGGCCGACGATGAAGTGACGCCGCTCACGCACGGCATCCGCGTCAACCTCAAGCAGTTCCTGCACCAGCTTTTGCAGGTCTTGCTGGTCGGATTCACCATCGGGATGATGCGCACGGTGGTCCCGGCGCTTGCCGACGCCGAGTTTGGCGTGCCCCGGAACTCGTTCCTGCTTCTGAGCTCTTTTGTCGTTGCCTTCGGCTTCGTCAAGGGCGCTCTCAACTTCGTGGCGGGACGGCTTTCCGAACGCATCGGCCGCAAGAAGGTCCTGCTGCTCTGGTGGTTCGGAGAGGAGACCCATCCCCGGCTCAATCCGCGGACCAGCGAGCCGTCCCTGCAACGTGGAGCAACGCGACTGTGAAGGAGCAACCAAATGATGAATGATGAGGATTCCAAAGTCAATGGCCGTCGGAGCAGGCGCCCGAACATGATGGGGTGGGGCGGAGGATGGTACGGGATGAGATTCGGCCCCCTATTCATGATCCTCGTGCTGGCCGTCGTGATCGCGTTCGCCGTCCTTCTCGTACGCTTGCTCGGCGGAGCCTGACAGGGACCCACGTCGCACGTGCCGCAGTCGTCAGTCCGGTCACCGACAGACATCCTCAAGGAGCGTTCCGCGCGGGGCGAGATCGACAAGGAAGAGTTCGAGGAGCGGCGGCGTCTCCTGGGCGACTGAGCTGAGATGTGGGTTTAGCGCATTTATGCAGGGGCCTACGCTTACGGAAAGAGCGAGAAGCGCACGGAGATCGTCGACGGCCACGTCCGCAAGAGCTACGGGCACGGCAAGCCACTGTCTCAGAGAAGAACCGGGGGACCAGGGGGACGCCGGGGGCTCGCGAGGCCCCAGGGGCGTCTGATACCGGGCGTTCTGTTACCTCCAGACCCCGCTAAGGCTTCCTATCGTCAGCGCATCGCGTCGCCGTGGGCAGGATCATCGAGGATGCGTCGCAGCTGCGCGACAATCCGAAGCCGATCGGTGTCGAGCATATCTTGCAGCCAGTGGAGCGCTTGCACGATCCGCATGGCGGGTCGGCCGGCCCAATGCAATCGACTGGGCGCTGCAGCCCGAAAGCGGATCACCTGGCGCCCGAGTGTGATCGGGCGCAGCCGCGCATCTGTCAGTACCGTTACCCGCGCGGGCACCGCGGTGGTCAGCCCTAAATCATTCGCAGCGGTGAGGTCATCGATGACGACCCGCACCTGATCGCGACGCGCGACTGCGTCGATGATGGCCGCATGGTGCGGGACCGTCGGCCCTCCCGTGAGCGCACTGTGGCCCGGGAGAAAGTAGAGGCCCCGAGCGATTCGGCCGATCGTGTCCTCGGTCGCGAGGCGTTGGAGAGCTTTGTCCAAGGCTGCCCGTGGACCAAGGTCGAGGACCGCGTGGATCCGGTCGAGGATGCGATGCTTCAAATCGAGTGCAGGCCCGCGCGCGGTACTCATCTGTCCACAATAATACGCATATTTAGGACAAATACGAGGCTCCCAGAAGGGGCATGCACAGCTGGCTAGCGCAGGTAGCGAGCCGTCGGGTGGGTGTCAGGGACGATTTCTGGAACTGGCTGATCATGGCAGCATGAGCTGCCAGACTCCGGGACCTATTGTTGTCCAAAGTCTTTTCGAGCGTCACCCGCTGCACACGACCAGTCAGCTGTCCGACGTTTGTATACAGATTTCGGTCAGATCTCTCGTTGGGGCTTTGTCCGAAAAATGTATGCAAATATCGGACGACGTTCCCCTTGCCCTTGAGCAAGACCGGAGCTTCGGGCGGCGGTGAATCGTCGGCTATCGATTGACCTCCGCCAGCGCCCTCTCATGTACACACTCGAACCTCTGAATGTCGAGGCGGCGGCGCGTGGTATCGGTTAGCACCCTGCTTATAGAGCTCCTCAAGCGACTGAATAGGGTCGAGATCGCGCCCATAGGCGATCACTTCTTCATCATCATGCCGCGCCCACCCATCATCTGCTGATGCATTTGGCCCATGTGCTCGTGCATGGATTTCTGCTGGCGAACGAGTTCGGTGACAACCGCCGCAACGGCATTGACTTTGGCCTCACCACCCGCGGCGTTCATCTCTTTGACGAGCGCATCGAGCCTGCTGTCAGCGGCCTTCATCTCGGCCATCATCTTCTCGTGCATCTTCATCATGTCCTGCATGTTCGATGGAGACTGCTCACGCGGCTGCGAGGCCTGTGATGACGGAGCTTGCGCCGCGACGTCAGTCACCAGAGTGAACGATGTCGTGGGCGACGTGGACGAGAGGAGCAACACGATCGACGCGCCGAACGTAAGACGTCTCATCATCGGAACCTCCAGGTTTGAAACAGCCACAACGTGGTACCCGCGTGATCTCCTACACCGCAAAACACCCGCCTCCATGCGATTACACCACCCTGCCGCCTTCGGTTCTGCCGGCCCGAGATGGCCGCAGATACGCCTGTGCGGCCTTGGCTACTGTGTCAAGGACCTTGAGCTTGATTCCGATCCCGTGGACGGTTTAGCTACGCCGCTTGAGTCGCCGCTCGGCGCTCGAATGCCGCCGGACTGATCTGTCCGAGCGTCGAGTGCCGACGACGTTGGTTATAGAACACTTCGATGTAATCGAACAACTCCATGTTCGCGTCGCCGTTGCTGGCGAACTGGTCGCCGAGCTCGCTCTTGACCGTTGAGAAGAAGCTCTCCATGACGGCGTTGGCGTGAGCAGTCAATTGCACCGCTCGCGAGCGGTGAGGGACAAACCTTTCGCGTCACCCATCCCTTCCATCCGTTATGTGGGCGGACGTTTCAGTTGATCGATTGCCGCCAGACATGGGGCGAGGATCGCGTCTACTTCTACGACGACTCGGGCCAGCTGGCCCGCCTGCCGGTGCACTGGACCGACGTCGAGCCAGACGACCCGACGGTGGCGATTGGGGCGGGCCGCGCCCATTTCCGCTATGACGATCTCTGTCGACTCGCCGATCTCCTGACGCGACTGTCCACCCGTGCGGAGGCGCCCGCCAGCTCATGCAGGAGTGTTAAGTAAATGATGCCGCACATGACAAGAGAAATATGCCGCATCGCCCATCGAGGCTCTATGGGCTCCTCCTCGTCTATACAGGTATTGTCATCGATATCATGGGCGTTGCGGGGTCCGATCACGAATAACGACTTGACATGCCGCCATGTAGAGCGGCATAATTATATTTACTATGACACGATCCTCTCGTCCCGATCCCAAAACCGAGGCCTTACGCGCCCAGGGGACCCTCCACGCTCGCCCCGATGCGGTGCGCGATCCGCTGTTCGCCTCGCACGAATTCTTCGATCCGCGCGATCTGGTGCAGGTGAAATACGAAATGCTGCGCCGCGTCGACGTGGAGGGGCAGCCCGTGGCGCGCACCGCCGACACCTTCGGCTTCTCTCGACCGACGTTTTATCAGGCCCACGCCGCCTTCCATGCCCAGGGGATCGGGGGACTCGTGCCCCGGAAACGCGGGCCGCGCGGCGCCCACAAAGTCACCGCTGCGGTGCTGGCGTTTGTGGCGGCACAGCGCGCGGAGGATCCGGCGCTCACCGCTCGCGTGGTGCTGCCACGGATTCACGACCACTTTGGGCTCGACGTCCATCGGCGGAGTCTCGAGCGCGCCGTGCGGCGTCAGGAAAAAAAACGACGGTGACCACGCCGGCCATTGTCGCAGCAGAGGACATGGCGACGGCCACGCTGGTGGCGAGCTACGATGCGCTGCGACGGGTGGCGCTCGGCCACAGCGGCCCCGACGATGGACCGAGTCTCGGTTTCACGGTCTTGGTGCGCCAGGGCATGACCACGTGGCTCCGCGCCTGGGCTGCGTGTCCACCGCCGCCGCCCCTCGCGCCACACGGCGCTTCCCTCACCGCGCTTCCCACGATCGTCCACACGGAGTTGGCGCAGGCCTGGGCCCACATGGCCCTGGCGCATCAGGAGGCCGCATGGATCTAACCGGCGAGCGATCGCAGAAGATCACCCCGCGCCACTTACGGCGCCACGCGTATCTGTATGTGCGGCAATCGACCTTGCGGCAGGTCGTCGAAAACACGGAAAGTACCCAACGGCAATACGCGCTCAAGCAACGGGCGGTGGCGCTGGGGTGGCCCATCGAGCAGGTCGTCGTGATCGACTGCGACCTCGGCCAGTCGGGCGCGTCCGCCGTGGACCGGGCAGGGTTTCAGCAACTGGTCCGAGACGTGGGGCTCGGTCGCGCCGGCCTCGTGATGGGCCTGGAAGTCTCGCGCCTCGCGCGCAATTCCACCGACTGGCACCGCCTGTTAGAGATCTGCGCCTTGACCGAGACCCTCATCTTGGATGAGGACGGCCTGTACGATCCCGCGCATTTCAATGATCGGTTGCTGCTCGGCCTGAAGGGCACCATGAGCGAGGCCGAGCTGCATGTGCTCCGCGCGCGGCTCCGCGGTGGGATCGTCAACAAGGCCCGCCGAGGGGAGCTCGAAACGCCGCTCCCGATTGGCTTGGTGTATGACGCCGCGGGCCGGGTGACACTGGATCCTGATCAGCAGGTCCAAGACACGATCCGCGCGTTGTTCCAGACCTTTCGACGGACCGGATCCGCGATGGCGACCGTGAAGGCGTTTCGACACGAGCAACTCTTGATGCCGCGTCGCGCGCGGCACGGGGCGCACGCCGGCGAGACGCTCTGGGGCCCACTGGAGCACTCGCGCGCGTTGTGGATTTTGCACAATCCGCGCTATGCCGGCGCCTTCTTTTTCGGCCGAAGTCGGCAACGACACACCGCGGAGTCACGGGTGATCTCCGAACGGTTGCCGCGTGAGGAATGGACCGCGTTAATCCCGCAGGCCCATGCGGGCTACATTACCTGGGAGGACTTCGAAGAGAATCAGCGCCGCCTGCGAGAGAATGCGCAGGTCAATGGGAGCGATCGCCGACGCAGTCCGCCCCGCGAGGGCCCGGCCCTCCTGCAGGGACTCGCCGTGTGTGGCCGGTGTGGCGATCGCATGACCGTGCGCTATCACGCCTGCCGCGGCACGCTCTGGCCGACGTATGTCTGTCAGCATCGCGGCATTGCCCAGGCCCAACCGATCTGTCAAAGCCTGCCGGGCCACGGTCTCGATGAGGCGATCGGCCGGCTGCTGATCGAGACGGTCACGCCCCTCACCTTGGAGGTCACGCTGACCGTCCAGCACGAGATCCAGGCCCGGCTCGAGGAATCCGATCGACTCCATGAGCGAGCAGTGGACCGTGCGCGCTACGAGGCGGACCTCGCCCGTCGTCGGTACCTCCAGGTTGATCCCGCGAATCGGCTCGTGGCGGATGAACTGGAGGCCCAGTGGAATCGCGCGCTGCAGCAGGTCACCGATGCGCACACCACCGCCGAGCGCCACCGACACGCGACCCGGGTGGCGGTCGACGCCGAGGCGCGGGCTCGCATTCTCGCGCTCGCGACCGACTTCCCACGGCTCTGGCAGGATCCGCAGACGCCCGACCGTGAACGGAAACGGATGGTCCGTCTCCTCCTCGACGACATCACCCTGATCAAAGCGCCCACGGGGGTGACCGCGCACGTCCGGTTTCGCGGAGGCGCAACGACCACGCTCACGGTCCCGCGATCGCTGACCGCCTGGCAGCTCCGAGAGACCAGTGCGGAGATCGTCGCGCGCATTGATCAGTTACTCGAGACGGACACCGATGTCGACATTGCGGCGACGCTGAACGAACAAGGCTACCTGTCTGGGACCAGGCAGCCCTTCCACCGCTTGATCGTACGCGACATCCGGCGCAGCCACGGCTTGCGCTCCCGGTATGATCGACTCCGCGCCCAGGGTATGCTCACCCAGCGCGAGATCGCCGATCGCTTGCACGTGAGCACCAGCACGGTGAAGATTTGGGGGAGCCACGGCCTCCTTCGACGAACGGCCTACAACGATAAACATGAATGGCTGTACGAACCACCCGGCCCGACGCCACCCGTGACCAGGCAGGGCCGACGTCTTTCGGATCCGCGCCGGCGTCGAGAGTTTGCCCCAGATCGGGGCGATGAGGTGCAGTATGAAACGTAGTCCTTGTCCCAGCAGTTCCCCCGGCGGCTCATGCTGCAGACGATGCCGCGCACCGTCAGGAGGGCTTGATAGTCCTCGCTGGCGTAGGTGCAGCCCTGGTCGGAGTGGTGGAGCAACCCGATCACCGGGCACCGGCGCTTGAGCGCCTGCTCAAGCGCTTTGAGGGTCAGGTGCCGATCATTGACGGCGCTGACCGCCCAGCCGACCACGAACCGCGAGAACAGATCGAGCACGACCGCCAGGTAGAGCTTGCCACTCGTGCCGATCACAAACTCGGTGGTGTCGCTGACCCACCGCTGATTGGGCGCCTCCGCGTCGAACTGCCGATCGAGCAGGTTGTCGGCGACCGGCTGATCGTGGTCACTCATGGTGGTGTGCTTGTACCGCTTGCGTTGCCGCGCCACCAGCCCTTCTTCCTGCATCAACCGCACGACGCGCTTGCGGCTGACCTGTTCGTCCAGCTCGATGAGATCTTCGTGGACGCGCGGACTGCCGTACCGCTGTTTGCTCTGCTCGAAGGACGCCCGGACGAGCACCTTCAAGCGACGATCAGCGCGCGCATGGACTGACTCTGGACGGCGGGACCACGCGTAGCATCCGCTGGTCGTCACGTGCAAACACCGACACAGGATCGTCACAGTGTGATGGGCCTTCTCCACAGCGATGAACCGAAACCTCATCGGCTCTGCTTCGCGAAGAAGGCCGTCGCTTTTTTTAGAATGTCCCGCTCCTCGGCGAGAATCCGATTCTCTTTGCGCAGCCGGGCCAACTCTTCACGCTCCGCCAGCATCAGCCCGCTCTTGCCCTTCGTGCGCTCGGCGCGCGCCCGCTCGACCCAGCCGCTCAGCGCCGACGGCGTCAGGTCCATCTCCCGCGCCACCGTCCCGACGGCCCTGTCTTTCTCAATCACCAGCCGGACGGCCCCGGCCTTGAACTCCTCAGAGAACTGTCGTCGTGCCCGCCGTGTCTTCTTTGATCCCATTCTGGACATCGTATCCGCCTTTCGGAAAGTGTCCACGAAATCGAATCAAGCTCACCTGCATGCGGAACTCATGCC
>JANLGX010000303.1 GCA_024654005.1 Gemmatimonadaceae bacterium
CTCGCCGCGAGCCGTGGCGCCGACAGCACCGACTTGATAGAGATACTCGTCCCGGCGGAAGGCGTTCTGCGTCGCGATCTGTACATCGGGGCCGCCCGGACCGTCGTCGTCAGTGACGCTACCGGGCGGCCCCGAGGTACAGATCACGCCGCAGAACGCCTTCCGCCGGGACGCGTGCCTCTATCACGTCCGTGCTGTCGGCGCCGCGGCTCGCGGCGAGGTCGATCGTCGCGGGGCTCGGCACGTCACACAGGACAAACCACCCGTTCTCCGCGGTAGTGTCGGCGAGACGCGGCACGCGGCGGATGAATCCGCCGCGATTCACCGTGAGCTCCAGCCACTCCGCTGACACCACGCTGCCGGCGAGGGGCGCGCGACTTCGCGCGTCGCGCACGACGCCGACGACGACGCCGCTGGAATCCGAAGCCGACGCCCGCCCGCAGATCGCTTCGCCGCTGCGCCCGAGCTGCCCGGTCGCGCCCTGCGCTCCACCGATTCGCGCGAGCAGTACGACGAGCAGGAGAACGCGGATCCACATGCGATTCCCGCCTGGTGAGGACATCACCGGCTAACGCTAGGGCCGGGCCCGGCTTCCGCCAGACACGGGCCAGGTCACTTCGTCCAGATGGCGATGGCGCCGCAGCCAAGGAGTATCTGCTGGAATTGTGGCGGCACGACGTCGCCGTACACCTCGATCGCCGCAATCTCCTGCGGGCGGACCCAGCTGTCGATGTCGTCGGCGGTAAGGTCGCCGAGCATCATCGGCTGAATGTGGGTGCCGTTGAGGTAAAGCGACGGTGAGCACTCGCTGTCACCTCGCCGGATCCTGATCATGCCGGCGTCGGTCGCGACGCCCGCGATCCCGCGGAAGAGGTCCGACGCGTTCACCGGCGCGCGCCGCGCGATCTGTTCCGCCGTGAGGTAGCGCCCCAGCCCGGTCCGGCGCCGCGCTTCGAACGCGAGCCGATGCTCGTCCCTCCAGCGCGACGCGGTGACCCGCACGGTGTCCAGCACGGCGCGGAGCGTGGACAGCCCAACGTGCACCGCGGGCGCACCCGTGAAGACGTTCACCGCCCGGCGCTCGGGGTAGTAGCCGAGCGCGCGCACTTCCAGCGTACGCGTGCCGAGCGGTACGTCCGCGAGCGTCCATTCACCCCTCTCGTTCGTGCGCGCATCGGGGCCGTCGGTCATGACGACCTGAGCTCCCGCGATGGGCGCGCCCGTGTTGATCGCGGCCACCGTTCCGCTCAAGCGCCCGTCACCCGCTTGCACCGTTCGCGGCGGGGCGGCCGTGTCACCGGCGGGTCGCTCCACGCCGGCCGCCACCACGGTCCGCGCGGATCCGAGGTAAAAGTCGCGGCGGATGACCGGCTCCGCGGAGATGGTGACTTCGATCTGAGCCGTGCTGTCGGCGCCGCCGCTGGCTACGAGCGTCGTCGTCCCGGGACTCGGCACGTCGCATAGGGAGAACCAGCCGGTCTCGGTCGTCGTCGCGGATGCACGCTGCAGCCGGCGGGTGAACCCCTCGCGCCGCACGGAAAACTCCAGCCACTCCGCCGCGACGGCGACGCCCGCCATCGGCGCGTGGCTCCGCGCGTCGCGGACGATGCCGACTATCACGGCGCCCGAATCGCGCACCGACTGCTCCCCGCAGATCGCGGCGAGGAGCCGTCGCGGTGAAGGGATCGCCACGTCCGCGAGCACCGGGCGGCCGCCCGTGACGACCACCTCGCGCACCGGCGGCTCGACGCCCAGCGAGTCGAGCACCGGATGCAGGAACCCGAGCATATAGCGGCCGTCCTGCACGTCGGTGAAGATGAACGAGCCCTGCGCGTCGCTGACGTCCGTCCGCACGTTCCCCGCCATGTCGTCGGCGTGGACGAGCTGCACGGTCGCCCCGGCGAGCGGCCTGACGGCGATGCTGTCGTACACCACGCCGCTGACCGTCGTCCCGGTCGCGCGCGCGCCGGTGTCCGGCGTCTGCGCTCCGGCGGGTGCCGCGAGCGCCACGACAAGCAGGACAAGCCGGACCGGCATCGATGATCGCTGAGAAAGGAGCAGTACGCACAACGTTAGCGATCGTCCCGATTCGCGCTAGACTTCCCGGATCACACGAGACGGCGACACAGTACGCGCCCCACGGAGCTGCCAATTGACGGCGATCGAGACGTGACCGCGCTCGAAGTCAGCGATGTGCGCAAAGCCTACGCGGGAGTGGTCGCGCTCGCCGGCGTGAGCCTGCGCATCGCCGCCGGCGAGTGCCTCGCGCTCGTCGGAGAAAGCGGCTCCGGGAAGACGACTCTGCTGCGACTGTTCAACCGGATGGTCGCTCCGGATGCGGGCGCGGTGCTGGTGGACGGTACGGACGTGGGGACGGTCGATCCTTTCGCGCTGCGCTGTCGCATGGGCTACGTCCCCCAGTCAGGCGGGCTCCTGCCGCACTGGCGGGTGCTGCGGAACGTCGCACTGGTGCCGTGGTTGGAACGGCTGCCGGACCCGGAGGGCGCCGCGCGCGCGGCGCTCGAGCTGGTCGGCCTGCCTCCCGCGACATTCGCCGACCGCCGGCCGGCAGAGCTGTCGGGCGGCCAGCGGCAGCGGGTCGCGATTGCGCGCGCGCTCGCCGCGCAGCCCCGATACCTGCTGCTCGACGAAGCGTTCGGCGCGCTGGACGCGATCACGCGCGCCGACGTGCAGGCTGCGTTTCTGCGGATCCGCGACCGCCTGCGGATCACCACGCTGTTGGTGACGCACGATCTGCGCGAGGCGGCACTGCTCGGAGACAGGATCGCCGTTCTGCGCCGCGGCACGTTGGAGCAGGTCGGCGCGCCCGCGGACGTGTTCGCCAAGCCGGCCACGGAGTACGTGGCCGAGCTGGTCCGCAAGTCCGGCGTGGGACCGCCATGATCGGCGCGGTGGTGCTCTGGGCGCTGCTGCAGGCGGCTCCGGCACCCGCCACGCGTCCGATCACGATCGCATCGAAGCCGTTCGCGGAGTCGTACCTGCTCGCGGAGATGTTCGCGCAGCTGCTGGAGGCGCGCGGGTTCAAGGTGGACCGGCGGCTCGGCCTGGGCGCGACCGAGATTGCCTTTCGCGCGCTGCGCACCGGCGCCATCGACGTCTATCCCGAGTACACGGGCACCGGCCTGCTTGCGATCCTCGGCGAGCAGCCGCAGCGCGACGCGCGGGCCGTGTTCCGGCGCGTGGCGACCGCGTTCCCGGCGCGGTTCGACGCGTATTGGCTGCCGCCGCTCGGCTTCGAGAACACGTACGCCATCGCCGTGCGGCAGCAGACGGCGGCGGAGCACGGGCTGCGCACGCTCACGGACCTGAGCCGGGCGGCGCCGCGCCTCACCGCTGGTCTCACGCCGGACTTCGTCGGCCGGGCGGACGGGCTCCCCGGTCTCGAAGCGGAGTACGACATGCACTTCGCGCAGGTGCGCTCGCTGCTGCAGTCGGTGAAGTACAGCGCGCTGGTCAACGGCAACGTCGACGTCATCGACGGCTATTCGACGGATGGACTGATCGCGCGCCATCGGCTCGTCGTGCTCGTGGACGACCGTGCCTTCTTTCCACCCTATGAAGCGGCGGCGCTGGTGAGCGGCGCGTTCTACCGCGACATGCCGCAGGCCGTGGCGGTATTGACGGAGCTCTCCGGCCGGCTCGACGCGGAGCTCATGCGGCGGCTCAACGAGCGCGTCGAGGCGCGCGGAGAAACCGTCCCGCGGGTGGCGGCCGCGGCGCTGCGCGAGCTGGACCTGCTCGGGCCGGCGTCGGTGGACGGCGCGCCCGCCGCGACCGAGGGCGGCTCGCTGCTGCGCTACTTCGCCGAGCGCCGCGCCCTGCTGGCGCAGCTGACGCTGCGGCACCTGCTGCTCGTGTTGCTGTCGCTATCCGCCGCGATCGTCGCGGCCGTGCCCATCGGTCTCGCGCTCGAGCGCGCGGGAGCCGCCGCCGAGCCGGTCATCCGCGCGTTCGGCGTGCTGCAGACCATACCGGGCATCGCGCTGCTCGCGTTCATGATTCCGCTCCTGGGCATCGGCGTCGTGCCCGCGCTCGTGGCGCTGTTCCTGTACTCGCTGTATCCGATTCTGCGCAACACGTACAGCGGCGTGCGCGACGCGGCGCCGGACGCGGTCGAGGCAGCGGGAGCGCTCGGCATGACGCCATGGCAGGTGCTGCGCTTCGTGCGTCTGCCGCTCGCGAGCCCGATCATCATGGCGGGCATCCGGACCGCGGCCGTGATCGGTGTGGGCACGGCGACGCTGGCTGCGTTCATCGGAGCCGGCGGGCTCGGCGATCCGATCGTCGCCGGTCTCGCGCTGTCGGACACGCGCATGATTCTATTCGGCGCGATTCCCGCCGCCGCGCTCGCGCTGCTGGTCGACAGCGGACTCGGCCTGGTCGAGCGGCTGGTCACGCGCCGGTTCGCCGGCCGGTGACCGACAGAAATTCGAATCCGATCCGGACGCCTTTGAGCGTGAAGAACGGATCGACCTGATCGAACTCCTTGCAGTGCCGCGCGAACACCTCGGCCAGCCCGCCGGTCGCGAGCACCACCGGCACCGACTTTCGCGGCCACTCGGCCTTGATCCGCCGGACGAGACCGTCGATCGACTCCGCGGAGCCGTACACCACGCCGGACTGAATGCACTCCTCGGTGCGCGTGCCGATCAGCTTCGCGGGCGCGACGATGGCGGTCGCGGGGAGCTTTGAGGTCTTTCTGAACAGCGTCTCGGCCGAACTGGCGACGCCCGGCTGGATGATCCCGCCGAAAAACGAGCCCTCGGCGGTGATGCAGTCGTAGGTCGTAGCGGTGCCGAGGTCCACGACAATCGCGTCGCGCTCGAGCAGCGCGTGCGCGGCGAGCGTGTTCGCGATCCGGTCGGCCCCCACGGTGAGCGGCTCGTCCACGTCGAGCGTGATCGGCAGGTCAGCGGTGGCATCGACGAAGAATGGATTGCTGCCGGTGACCCGCCTGCACGCTTCGGCGAGGGTCGCGGTGAACTGCGGCACGACGGAGCAGATCGCGGCCCCGTCGATGCTCTTTGTCTTGATCCCCCCCGAGTCTAGCAGCGCGGCGAGCAACACGCTCGTCTCATCCACCGTGCGCGGCGAATTCGTCGTGATCCGGAAGCTCGCGCGCATGACGTCGCCGGCGAAGATGCCGATCGTCGTCTCCGTGTTCCCTGCGTCGAACGCGATTATCATCGCCCGGCCTCCAGTACGAGCGAGCCGCTCCGGTGCGCGGACACCTCTCCGCCCGCTTCCACCAGCAGCTCGCCCCGCTCGTTTATGCCTCGCACGATTCCGGCCGCGGGCTCGGAGCAGCGATTCCCCGCCGCGACGTCGCGCCGCGCGAACGCTTCCAGCTCCTCCGCCGACAGCGGGCCGCGGCGCGTGGCCGCGCGCCGCAGCGCGGGAACGATCCCCGCGAGCACCTCGGAAACGGTGACATCCTCCCGCAGGCCCGCCGCATCGTCGATGTCCGCCGGCAGCGCGAGATTGATGCCCACGCCGAGCGCGACCCACTCCGGCCGCGCGTCCCGCCAGCGCGCTTCGAGCAGAATCCCGGCGAGCTTGCGGCCTTGAACGTACAGATCATTGGGCCACTTCAGTCCGACCGACGCGCGCGCGAATCGGTCGAGCGCGGGCGCGAGCGCGAGTCCCGCGCGAATCGACATCAGCTCGACCGGAACCCCCTCCCATGGACGTTCGATCAGCGTGAGCCATATCCCGCTCGGCGCATCGGAGACCCATGCCCGTCCGCCCCGGCCGCGCCCGCTGAGCTGCCGCTCCGCGAGCACCAGCGTCCCCGAGGGCGCGCCCTTCGCCGCTGCCTGGTGCGCGACGTCCATCGTCGAGCTCAGTTCCTCGAACAGCAGCGCCCGCGGCGCGCCCGTCAGCGCGGTGACTTCGGTCTGCGACAATCCGTAATAGCGACCGGCAGCTCCGCCAGCCGTCAGCTGCTCGCTGCTAGCTGCTAGCTGTCTTTCAGAGTCCGCGAGCATATATCAGATAGAAGATCAACGCGCCGAACACGACGCGGTACACCGCGAAAACGCCGTAGCTGCGCCGCGCGACGTAGCGGAGCAGAACCGCGATGGCGACCCACGCGCTCCCGGCCGCGGCTACGACTCCGACGACGAGGGGTACCATGCTCTCCGCCTCGCGCACGGCGTCGGGAAGCTTGAACACGACGGCGGCCAGCGTGATCGGCATGCTGAGCAGGAAGCTGAATACAGCCGCGGACTCGCGCGTCAGCCTGAGCGCGCGCGCCGCGGTGATCGTCGAGCCCGAGCGCGACACGCCGGGAACGAGCGCAAGACATTGCGCCAGGCCGACGAACAAAGCGCCCTTCCAACCGAGCGATTCCATTCCGCGCTCGCGCGACATGAACCGGTCGACGGCCCACAGAACGACTCCCAGCACGATGAGATTCGTGGCGATGATCACCGGCGACCGGAAAACCGTCTCCGCGGCGTCCTCCAGCAGCACCCCGGCGATACCGGCTGGACTGGTGGCGAGCAAGAGAAAAATGACGCGTTTCTCCTCGGGCGTCTCGGCGCGGCGCGTCTTCACCAGCGACACTGCCGCGAGAGCGAGCCTGCGCCACTCCTCGTGGAAGTACGCCACGATCGCGATCAGCGTGCCGAGGTGCAGCGCGACGTCGAACGCCAGCCCGCTGTCCGGCCAGCCGAGCAGCCACGGCGTCAGCGCGAGGTGCGCGGAGCTGCTGATCGGCAGCAGCTCGGTAAATCCCTGGATGATTCCGAGTATCAGCGCCTGCAGGATCGTCATAGCCCGAGCGCGTCCTCGTAGAGGTGCTCGTAGTCGCTGACGACTTCGGCCCGGGAGAAGCGGGAGCGCGCGTCGTGCTGGCCCGCGATGCTCATCCGGCTCCACGCGTCCGGGTCGCTCAGCACCGACACCGCGGCACGCGCCATCCCGTCCACGTCGCCGACCTCGCACAGGAAGCCGGTCTCTCCCTCCCTGACGACCTCGACGAGCCCGCCGGCCCTCGTCGCCACCACCGGGACTCCCGAGGCCAGCGCCTCGAGCGCGCTCAACCCGAACGACTCGCTCTGGCTGGGAAGCAGGAACAGGTCGGCGCCGGCGAGCAGCGGCGCGACCACGTCCAGCTTGCCGAGGAAGTGCACGGCGTCGTGCACGCCGAGGTTGCGCGCCTCCTCCTCGGCGAGCGTGCGGTCTGGACCGTCGCCGACCATCACCAGCATCGCGGGAACGCTCTCGCGGATCCTGGCGAAGATGCGGACCACGTCCCGCACGCGCTTGACCGCGCGGAAGTTCGAGACGTGCATCACCACGCACTGCTTGGCGCCGAACTGCTCGCGCAGCAGCGGCGCGTACCGCTTCCGGTCGTACACGGTCGGATCCACGAAGTTGTAGATCACGCGCACGTCGCAGCCGGTGCAGCCGAACGCGTGGAACGTCTCGCCCCGCAGATACTCGGACACGGCGGTGATGCGGTCGGACTTCTCGATCGAGAAGCGCGTGATGGACTGGAAGGACGGGTCCTGTCCCACCACGGTTATGTCGGTGCCGTGCAGTGTCGTGACCAGCTTGATGTCGCGGCCGGTCTCGTGCAGCATCTCGCGCGCGATCCACGCGCTGGTGGCGTGCGGGATGGCGTAGTGGCAGTGCAACAGCTGCAGGTCGTGCGCGCGCACCACCTCGTGCATTCTCGCGGCGAGCGCGAGGTCGTACGGCGGGAACTCGAACAGCGGGTAGCGCCCGACGTCCACCTCGTGGAAGAAGACGCGCGGCAGGAACGACGGCAGGCGAAACGGCTGCCGGTAGGTGATGAAGTGCACCTCGTGGCCGCGCTCGGCGAGCGCGATGCCGAGCTCGGTTGCCACCGCGCCGGAGCCGCCGTACGTGGGATAGCAGGTGATGCCGATCTTCATGCGCCGTTGCTCCACCATTCCTCGATGATCCGGGGTGCGTCCGGCGAGCCCGAGTCCACGCGGGTCACGGTCGTTCCACCGATCTGATGCCGGAACCAGGTCCGCTGCCGCTTGGCGTATTGCCGCGTCTCTATCAGGATCCTCTCCCGCGCGGCGTCGAAGTCTATCTCACCGCGCGCCAGCGCGCGCACGGCGGAATAGCCCGATGACATCCACGCGGGCGCCGACGGCGGGACGTCGCTCTCGAGCCGCCGTACCTCGTCCAACCATCCCGCCTCGAACATCTCGTCGATTCTCCGCGCGATGCGCTCCTGCAGCTCCGGACCGCGGTCGACGACGAGGAACTTGGCGCGCCGCGGCTGCAGCCGCGGCGCGGCCGCGTGGAACTCGCTCAGCCGCTTGCCCGACAGCAGCGCGGTCTCGATGGCGCGTAGCAGCTGCGCGCGGCCGAGGTCGGCGCGCGCCGGGTCGAGCAGCAGGCACCAGCGGCGCAGGTCCTCGGTGCTGAGCTGATCGAGCTCGGAGCCGATCGTGAGCCGCTGCGCGGTGTCGAACACGGGCGAGTCGGCCAGCGGCTCCACCAGCGCGCGGATGTAGAACCCCGTGCCCCCGACCACGAGCGGAATCCTCCCCGCGGCCTCGCACTCCGCGATCCATTCGTCGGCGTCGCGCGCCCAGCGCGCCGCCGAGTAGCGCTCGACCGGATCGATGATGTCCACGCCGAAGTGCTGCACCCGCGTGCGCTCGCCCGCGGTCGGCTTGGCGGTGCCGATGTCGAAGCGCTTGTAGATCTGCCGCGAGTCGGCGGAGATGATGTCGGCGCCGTGCCGCTCGGCCAGCCCGAGCGCGATCGATGACTTGCCCGCGGCGGTGGGGCCGCAGATTATCCGCAGGCTACCGTCGGCCAAAGCGGCGCTCCAGCTCATCCCAGGCGATTCGGACGATCGTGGCGCGTCCATGTACGTCGTGAGCCGGGAGCTTCGTGTCACGCAGCGCGAGGAACAGCGCGCGCATCTCGTCCGGCGCGAGCACGTCGCCGCCCTTGACCGCCGCCTTGCACGCGACCGTCGCCAGCAGCCGCTCGTGCCGCGCGATATTGCCCGGGGCGCGATCGCCGGTCAGCGCCGTGAGTGTCTCGCGCAGGCACCGCTCGGCGTCGAAGCGCGGATGCGGAGCCGGCACGCTGTGCACCAGCAGCGTGGTCCCGCCGAACAGCTCGACCTCGAAGCCGATCTTCTCCAGGTACTCGCGGTTCTCCTCGAACGCCTCGATCTCGGGGCCGCCGACGTGCAGCGTGATGGGAAAGAGCAGCCGCTGCGACGGAGAGCCGCCGCCCTCGAGCGCCGTCAGGAACCGCTCGTACAGGATCCGCTCGTGCGCCGAGTGCTGGTCGATCAGCACCAGGCCGCTGCCGTCGTGCTCGAACGTGACGTAGGTGCGATGCAGCTGAAACAGCGGCGGGACGTAATCGTCGGCAGGCACGGTCTCGTCCGCCGCCGCGCTCTCCCTGGCGACCTCGAACGCGGGCGTGCCGTTCCCGGCGTGCGCCGGCGACGCGGTGAACTCGAGCGACAGCCCGCCCGCGTCGTTGAGCGCGGCGTCCGCCCCAGCGGCCGCCTGGAACGAGTTCCAGCCCGGGCTGTACGCGCGCGGGCCGAGCGACGCCGAGCTGTCCCAGTTGCCGAGGGCGCGCCGCACCGCGGCTTCGACCGCGCGCTCGACCGGCCATCGGTCGCGGAAGCGTACCTCGGCCTTGGTGGGATGGACGTTCACGTCCACGAGGTCCGCCGGCAGCACCACGTCGAGGAACAGCGACGGCCTGACGCCGGACGGGATGGTGTTGCGGTACGCCGCCTCCGCGGCGCGCACGAGGCCGTGGTCGCGGATCACCCGGCCGTTGATCGTGCTGAATATCCGGCGCGTTCTGGTGCCGACGTCCGCGGGCTTCTCCACCAGTCCGCTCGTGTGCATGGCGCCCGAGAGATCCTCCACCTGCACCAGCGACGCGGCGTAATCGGCGCCGTACAGCGCGGCGAGTCGCGCGCGCAGGTCGTTCGCCGGCGGCACGCTCATCGCTTGCTTGCCGTCGTGCGTGACCGTGAAGCGCACGTCGCGGCGCGCGAGCGCGATGTTGCTCATAGTCTCCGCGATCGCTCGCCACTCGGAGCGCGCGCCGCGCAGGAATTTCTGCCGCGCCGGCACGTTGTAGAAAAGGCGCGAGACGGTGACCGTCGTGCCCGGCCGCCGCGCCGCATCGGCCACGCCGAGCACTTTGCCCGCGGCGGTCCTGACCTCGAGCCCTTTCCCGCCCGCCGTGCAGCTCTCGAGCTGCAGCTCCGACACGGAGCTGATCGCGGGGAGCGCTTCACCCCGGAAGCCGAAGGTCGCGACGCCGACGAGATCGGCTGCCGTTCTGATCTTGGAGGTGCCGTGCCGCTCGAGCGCGAGCAGGACGTCGTCGTGGTCCATGCCGCTGCCGTCGTCGGCCACGCAGATGAGCGTGCGCCCGCCATCCTGCACGGTGACGTCGACCGTGGTCGCGCCGGCGTCGAGCGCATTCTCCACGAGCTCCTTGACGACGGACGCCGGCCGCTCGACGACCTCGCCGGCGGCGATCTGGTCGGCGACGGCGCCGGGGAGAATTGCGATTGTGGGCACGATGAAAACTACAGCTAGCAGCAAGCAGCTAGCAGCTAGCAGCGCAAGACAGCGCCCGGCCAGGCCAGATTTGTTCGTGGTTCGCAGCTAGCAGCTAGCTGCTAGCTGCT
>JANLGX010000305.1 GCA_024654005.1 Gemmatimonadaceae bacterium
CCCACCACGGCGTGTCACTGCCACCACTTCCGCCGCCAAGATCCCATTGCCACGCCACTCCCCCGGTGTCCGCGCCTTGGATCACGTCAACAATCTGCCCGTTGGGGAGTTGAATCTTGCCGGCCACGCCCCGCGCATTGCGGAGCACCTTGATGCCTTGCGCGCCGAGTTGCGCCTCCAGCCCGATGAGCGATTGCGGCGTCGGCGACAATCCGGCAATCAACGACTGGAAATAGCCATACGGATCATTCGACCAGTCCTGCGCCTGTTGAGGCTCCTGTCCGTACTTCGTGTTGTCGTTGATCGACCCAATGCGCGCACGACTAGACTGCTCCGCCTTCTGGGCAGACAAGTCACTGATGCGCGCCCGCGTCTGGTTGGTGAGCTTCGTGAGGAAACTTCCGCCGCCGGCGTCTTCGGCCGGTCCAACGCTGACAGGTTGGGCGACCGTCTCTTCGGGAGGTGCGTCAATGCCGGCCTGCTGATTCAGGATGTCTTCGAGCGTGTTGTTCTTGAGCTTCGTCATCCAACTCATTGGCCGCCGCCTGTCTTCCCGAGGTCACGACCGGGATACGCGCCAAAGGCTGACTTCGGCAACAGGTTCATCGAGAGCTGCGAGACGGCTTGACGGAGCGGGGCTTGCTGCTGCCGCTGCTGCATCATGTCGTTGAGGATTTCTTGGAGCTGCGGGAACTGCTTCAGCAACTCTTGCGCGGATGAGCCCGCCGTCTCCCGGTTTCCGCCCGTGAGAAACGGCAAGGCTGCCGCCGTACCGATCCCGCCGAGCTTCAGCGCCTTGGCCACTTTCGAGAGCGTTGACGTGGCCGCCGGTCCCGCACCGCTTGATAAGGCTGAAGGGAGAGCTGCGCCCGCGCCCATTCCGGCCAATCCTCCCCCACTGGTCGCCGCGCCCGCACCAAGGCTGTAGCCAATCGGAGAACTCAATCCCCCCATCGTCGCTGGCAGCGTTGCGCTGCTTGCTCCTGCTGATGACGCTAGCGTGCCACCGCCGGCGCCAGCCGATCCCGCGCCAACTGCGCCCGCGATCACCGGCGCGGCGATAGCTCCACCCGCAAGCGCGGGAACGAGCCAGGGCCCGTTGCGGTCCAGCCAGTCCGGTCCCACGTCATTGCCAAACCTGTCTTTGGTTTGCACGCCCGACCGAGTGACGATACGGTCCATGACGCTTTCGGGGGTATCGTCAGGCGAGAACATCTCCGGCGTGCGCGACTGCGTATCCTGAAGCCACGCATCCCAACTGCCGCTGTATTGCGAGTCGACAATCCCGGCAATGGCATCGAAGGCGTCCTGCTGCCGTGGGTCGGTGAGTGACGCCCGGTAAGCCTGCGGATTGAACATCACCCCTCCACGTACAGCATGATCGACGCACTCGCCGAGGTGCTGGACAGATAGATCCGGTTGCTGTCGGCGGCGCGCGTGACCGTGAGCGGGACCAGTGTGGCATTCACCGTGTCCAGCGGCAGGACCGGAATTAACAGATACGGTGTGCGGCCGAAGCTATGCGGGATCGTGAACTCCGTCCCCGGCGTGGCATCGGTCGTCGCGCTGAAGAATCCGCCCCCGAAGTTCTTCGACGGGTCACCATCCACCGCCCGACCAAACCGAATATCGCGAATGAGGTACTCGAAGATCGCGCGGAAGATCCGCCGTTGGTCATCCGGCAATCCCGAGAGCATCGATTCGATGTTGCCCTGATCAGCCATGAGATTCGTCCACGAGCGCCAACGTCAGCCCGTCCTCGTCAATCGTGAATGGCACCAGGACCGGCGCGAAGCCGTACTTCTTAGCGAGTTCCGCCCACGCCGCCTGTTGCTTGCCTTGCGCTGCCTCGACGGCCCGCTGGGCTTCAAGGAGCACGCGCTGAGTCTCTTCACTGCGTGCTTTCAATAGCCAGAAGTCCGCCGGTTCGAGCGCGATGGGTTTCATGACTCATGCACCGCATCGAGTTCAAAACGATTATTCAGAAACCGCAGCATCCGCTCCACGTTGATCCGCAGCACCTTGCCCGTCGGGGTGTGCGTGGACTTAAAGATCCATTCATTCGTAATCGGATCATGCGGCGTCTGAAGGGTCGCATTCCCGGCCGCGTCCATCCAGTACCCTTCACCGCTCGTGGAATACAGCGACGTGCCATTCGCTAACGTGGAGGTCGGCGCCGTGCCATCGAAAATATCAATGCGCTTCGTGCCGGCCGTGCCCGCCCTCGCCGCCGTGCCGCCAATTTGCAGACTCGATGTGAGGTCAAATCGTGCTACTTCAGTTGTGCCGGCGGCATAGACCCGCACGGTGCCAGATCCGTGGGTCGCCGCGATCGAGATCCCGCCCGCGAGCGTATTCGCCAACGCTAAGCCTGAGGCGAGAAAATACGTCGCTGGCGTGTAGGTGGAACTCGTCAGAATGAGATTGGCCTGCACTGAGGCGGAGGCGTCGTTGGTCAGTCCAAAACTCGCGCTGTTACCCGTCCCGGCCGTGGAGTTGCGAATCAGGATGCCGTTGTCGCCCGTACCGCCTGCGCTGACGGAGTGCGTCGCGAACCCTGACACATTCAGACTGGTCGCATAGAGCACTCCCCACACCTTGCTCGACGTGCCGAGGTCGTACGTCGCCGTGGTGGTCGGCTTGACAATGTGCGCAATGCCGTTCAGGAGGGCATTTTCAACCGCGTTGACTTCGTCTTGAATGTCGTTCGGATCGCTCGCGTCGATCGTGTCGCCGTTGCTGATGGTGGCGAACGTCTTCAAGGAGGTTGGGTAGCTAGCAGCCATGATTAGAGTCCTCTCGGCACCGGCTCAACAAACGCGTTGTGCCCGTACGAATAACACCGAAAATCGCCCGTGCCGACGTACTTAAGGATCAGTTGCGCGGTGCGCCCATCAGCCTCCAGGGGCCACATCACCGGCAGGATTTGTCGATTGACCCCGCCGGCATAGGTCCCCGTCCCGTAGAGCGCCGTCCCGTACACCGACAGATCGCTGCCGAGATTGAACGACTGCGTCCCCATGAGTCGCCCATCGACCTTGAGGTCCGCCGTCAGTGTCCCCGCGCAGGGTTGGTATTCGATGTAGGTGTCCACAATGCGCGCCGGCTGTAAGCCAAACGGCACCATATAGCCGTCGTATTCCAGCGTGCGGTTGCCACCATCCGCCGTCATCCCGGTGCGCTCTTCGTAGAGTCGGCCAAGCGTTGCGCTCCACGAAAAGATCCGCCCGTGATTCCCGGCATTCGTCTCTTCGCCGTCCCACTGGACATACCCGCCCACGGGCCGATCGGTCGCAAACCACGCTTGCGTGGCGCCCTCGGCTTCCGCTCGGGAACGGTTGAGATCGAGAATCCATTCCCCGCGGGCGCCGGTCGGATAGAGCACCGAGACCCCCACGCGGAGTTCCTTCGTGAGCTTGTGGTACGCGACGGGCACCAGGACGAGTTCGGCCGCCGTCGATCCCTCAATGAAGGACCGCCACGCCGGTTCAATCGGATAGGACAGCAGTTCATCGGAGCTGCCGTTGAAGAGATACACCCCAGGTGCCCCGGCATGGACGACACCGTTTTCGAGCACGTCGCAGGCGCGAAAGCCAAAGGCGCCAGTCTGGCCCCCGAGTGCCGGTCGGACTTCAAAGTCCAGTGAGGTTTGCCCGATGATGACGTAGATCTTCGTGTAGCCGAAGACGAGCAGGATGTCGCCGAGGGGGACCAGCGCCGTAATGGATTCGCCGCGCTCAAACGGCAGATCGACATAGAACGAGCTCGGCCAGCTTTGCCCTTGAAAGATTTGGGAGAACCTGAGCCGATTCGTGACCGCCACGTCTGCGCCCCACCAGCGGTTCTTCCAGACGACCCCGAACTGCATCGCCAACGGCACCGTATGATCGGAGGGCGCTTCGTCTTGCGCATCCCAACTGTTCGACGTGATGTCGTGGGTCGTCGTCGTGTTGTCGTACGTGGCGACCCACCGCCGGACGGTTTCACCCGCCGTCACATCACGCGCAAAGACTTGGATCTTGTCGACTTGGGCATCGGTGCTGGCGGTGACGGAGACCCGCACGGTCAAATTGGCCCCAGCCGCGGCTTGGGTCGCTTCGGCGCTTTCATTGCCGTAGTGCGCCAGTGTGGAGTCACCGTAGGCGTAGGACACGCCGTAGGTATCCCCGTCCACGAGCGACCCGCCAGCCACCGCTGAGAGTCCTGGGGCCGCCCCGGGCGGGCTGATGCCCATCTGCGTCCACGTCGTGCCGTCCTTAGACTTCTTCGGCACGTTGGACCCGTCAAACACCGCCACAATGTCGCGGTCGTACGGGAAATCCATCGGGTTCGTCGCGTGCAGGCCCGTTAAGACGGCGGCGTTCCAGACCCCGCCGTCAGTCGGCAGGTAGACGCTCCCGTTGTCTCCGCCAAGTGTGAATGTGGAGGCCGCGAGATAGATGCGTTTCGCCCCTTGCAAGCGTCTGGCGCCGAGCGAGGTCGTTGAGAACGTGAGCCACCCGGGATACACGCCGAGTTCGCCTTGCGCGGCAATCATGGCGCCAACCAACCGACGCGATTGTTCGGGCTTGATCACCGTCGCGGTCGGACGCAGGTTGACCCCGCCCGTCAAATCACGGACTTGGACAATCGGTCCAATCGTGGTGTCAACTGATTTCTTCGCCACGAGCTACTGTCCCGTTAAGGCCCGTCGAAGAAAGTCGCTCAGTTTCCCGGCCGAGCCGATCTGCCGGGCGGCGTAGCCGGCTTTCTTGAATTCGTTGGGCTGATTGATCGCCCCCACGTACTGCGGCGCGGCGTACCCCTGCTCTGGCGACTGGCTGATCGGGAGCGGTACCGGGCTGCGGATCGGGAGTAGCGCGCGGCCCGACTCCGGATCCCGACGGACCGTCGAGAGTGCCTCGCGGGTATCATCGGTCGGTCCCTGTTGACGGCCTTCATCCACGCGGAAGAACGGCACGGAGGGCGGCTGGAGCGCGTTTTGGATCAACGACGCGAGTTGCGCCATTTCCGATCCACCGCTTGGCGCAGACGGCTGCATACCCGGCAATTCGAAAGAGGTCGTTTGTTGAGGCGCCATCGGCAGCCGATTCACCCCTGCCGGTTGCGCGGGCGTGGAGACGGGCGGCGCGGACGGTTGCGCGGGTGATGCCGGCGCAGCAGACGGTTGTTGCGCCTGCGTGCTCGCCACCGCCCCAGGAGCCGACGTGCCCCCAATGTGCGGCTGGAGCATTTGGCCGGGCGCAATCGGCCGCCCTCCCAGCACGCGCGGCAGGCGCAAGGAGAGCACTTGCAGGGCACGGTTGACTTGCGGACTCACGCCCGCTCCATTGACCGACTGTTTCATCTGCCGGTCTTGCCCTGGTTGAAAGGTGTAGCCGATCATGATGTCTCCTTCGCTAACGTGACCGGCTGCGCCGGCAGGGATTCAAACTCCGCCAGTGGGCCGCGACAGTGCCCGCGGAACTTCGGGGCGCGGGTCTTGACTTTCGCCACGCGGGTTTCCCCGCAGATGCAGGCGGGCCGTGTTTCGTCGCCCTTCAGGGGGACCGTATGTCCACACGCAAACGTGACGCTGACCATCGTTATCTCCAGGGGTCACTGACGGTCACTCGCCGCCCTTCGCCGTAGTAGTCCCGCGCGAAGGTCACGACGGACGGACCATCGACGCGGGTCTGCCCCAAGAACTGCGCGACGTAGCCGTTGAAGATGGCCGTCTGGCGTTGCGCCCCGGAATAGTTCTTCCGCAGCAATTCGAGTGAGGCCGCGGCGCCATGCGCAAGCGCCTGATGAAACGGTGCCAAGCGGATCATCGCGTTCGGGCTTGTCCCGAGCGAGAACGGCACATCTGATGTCGCGCTCATCGTGAGCGGGGTCGCCACATAGGGCACAATCACCGACCACGTCTCGCCGCTCCCCACATCAGGCGCCGGATAGAACCCGAGATTTTCCGCGCCGCCATCCGATTTGACGTACCACGCCTGCGGGGTGCCGGCGCTCACCGCGCGCCAGTTCGGATCGTTGGCGTCCAACCATTCGGCTTCGCGTTGCGGGAGGTCTTTTGGCCCTTGGATGTACCGCGTGTCACTCGACGTGACGATCTTCACGGACGGCGCACCCGCCAGCCGCATGTAGTCGGTGAAGTTCGCTTCGAGGTCGTATTCCTGCGTCCCGTCGACAATCGACACGGAGCCGTACTTCTTCGTACAGCCCGTGATCCGAGCAAAGGCTAACGCCGCGTCGTTGATGGCTTGCTTCCGCCGTGCCGTGGTAAAGAGCTGCGTCGTATCGGACGACGCCAGTTCAATCGTCAACTTCTCGCCGTAGAGATTCTCAAACGTCATTTCGTCATCTGCCGGATATTCCAGGCGGCTGGAGCCATGCCGAGGATGCCGCCAATCGTGCCAAGCGTGCGCTGCGTCTTCTCGTCACCCTTGTTGTGCGCTCGGTGCATCAAGGCGGCAATCGCTGCGGTGACGCCGGCCTTCGCGAGCATCGTCACCGCGGTGCCCATTGGGTTGCCCTCGCGCATATTGGGATCTCGCTGCGCCATGAGACTCGTGGCGGCGTCCGCGCCTTGCCCGCCAAGGAGCATCCAGTACGGCCACAACTCCTCTCGATGCGGAGCCGGCCGAGACATCGACATCGGCGCGTAGCGCGTCTGATCGACGTATTGCTGCGTGGAGGCCGGATCGAGGACAGGCATTACGGGTACACGATGGTGTCCAAATAGAACGTGATGCTGCCCGCGTTCACGTACGTCGCGGCCGCGTCCCCCCAATTGCCCGTGCCCGAGGTGAACCGCACAATGACCGGCGTCGTGGACGGCCACGAGTTCAGATAGCCGCCTTGAATCTGCGCCGCGCGTGTCATGCCCGTGCCCAGGTCTGCATCCAGTAACCCGAGCTGCCCCGTCGCCGCCACGTTCAGGCCCGCGGCCAAGATTTCCACGCCGCCCGCGCTCACGCCCGCCCCAATAGTCTTGGTCCCCGTGCAAGTCCCGCTACACGTAAACGCCGCCGTCACATCGGCGTAGACCCCGATCAACTTGGTCTTGGCTTTCAACGTGCCAATCGTGCAGTCAGCTGTGAGCGCAGCAGCAGCAAACGCCGCCAAGCAGGTCGTCGCCGTGACCGTCGCCTTGTACGTCACCCTACGGACTTCCCCCGCATTCACCACCGTTACATCCGCCCCAGCGGTGATTTGCGGCTGCGTCGGCTTTATCGTGAGGGCGCCCACAAGGTTTGACGCCGTGACATCGGCGCCCTGGATAGTCCCAGACGCCGAGAAGCCCGTCGCGCTGACCGTCCCCCCACTGGAGAGCGTCATCG
>JANLGX010000306.1 GCA_024654005.1 Gemmatimonadaceae bacterium
CCAGGGTCTTGCGCCTGAAGTCGTCGGGGCCGAAGCGGAGGGAGATGCGCCCCCAGTGGTTGGTGCGCCCGCCGAGCATGCGGGCGCGCCACCAGAGGAAGCGCGAGCCGGGCGCGGTGGTGTACGGCTCGCCCTCGATCTCCCAGCCGCCGTCGCAGGCGTCGAACTCGCCGAACGGGCGGAGCCGGGTCGCGGCGCCGCGGCGGGGCGAAGCGTAGTTCGGCACGAGCATCGGCGAGTCTTTCGAGGCGTACCACGGGCCGCCGGCCTCGAGCAGCAGCACGTTGGCGCCGGCCTTCGTCAACGCGTAGGCCGCCATCCCTCCGCCCGCGCCGGATCCGACGATCACCACGTCATACATCGTGTTCTGAGTCATCTCCGCGGCTCGGGTTCGGGTTGTCCGGTCGGGGAGGCGCCGGCCAGCGGCGCCTCCCCGTCAGAAACTACGAACGGCGCCGCGGGATGACTAGAACCGCCGCTCGCGGCGCCGTCAGATCCCGAGCGAGCGGAGGTGGCTCAGGCTCGTTCGCGCGCTTACAAACGCGTCGGTGGGGTCGTCGTGCTCGACGAAGAAGTGGCGGGCGCCGGCCACGCGCGCGGCGGGAATGATGCGTTGCCAGTCGATCGTTCCCGCGCCGACGTCGGCCATGTGCCCGGCGGCCGTCCGGTCCTTCAGATGCAGGGAGCTGTACCGGCCCCGGTGGCGCGCGAGGTACGCCAGTGGATCCTGGCCCGCATCGACCAGCCAGTACACGTCCAGCTGCATCGTCACATACCGTGGGTCGGTCTCGGCCAGCAGCACGTCATAGAGAAAGCCGTCGCCCGCTCTCGTGAAATCGTAGGTGTAATTGTGGTAGCCGAAGCGGACGCCAGAGGCCAGCGCCGCCTCACCCGCGCGGTTGAACCGCTCGGCGAGCCGCTTGTAACCGTCCGGCGTGCGGTGAGCGTCCGGGACCCACGCGAAGTACAGAAAGCCGTGGCCGATCGCGGCCGCATCCGCGACCGTTCGAGCCCAATCCCCCTCGAGCTCGGGCATTCCGATGTGCGCCGAGGGCGCGGACAGACCGGCGGCGCGGAGCGCGGAGCGAATCGCGCGAGGGGAGTTGCCGAAGTATCCGGCGAACTCCACCTCGTCGTATCCGATGACGGCAACCCGGGCGAGGGTGCCGGATACGTCCCGGGCCATCTCGCGGCGCGCCGTGTAGAGCTGAAAGCCGAGCCGGGCCCGCTTCGGCGCGGCGGGCTCGAGCGGCGCGGGGCGAAGGACCGCCGCCGCGCCCGCCGAGATGATCGCGCCGACGAACGCGCGCCGGCCGATCGCGCCGCTCATCGTCTGCCGGCTAGAACGTGATGCCGAACACGAGCGGGATGTACGTGGCCGAGCCGGTGAGGAATTCGTCGCCCGTGCTGACCCAGTGCACCCGCGCTTCCACGAACGCGGAGAAGCCGGCGAGCGGCATGCGCAGCCCCGCGCCGCCGTTGAGCCCGAAGCTCGTCACGTCGCCGTACCGGTCGGTGCCGGGGGTCGTGCCACGTAAAGCGGTCTTGATGTAATAGCCGCCCAGGCCGGCGGTTAAGTACGGCTTGGCGAGCATCAACGGTGAGCCGACGTCGAATTCGCCGTTGATCGTCCCGCTCGTCACCAGCGTATTGGCGTCGGTGGGACTGTACTTCATTCGGTTGTGCTGCAGCTCCGCGCGAAGGGCGAAGGGCACGAACGGCAGGGAGAGCCTCGTATGCGCGCCGAAGTTGTACCCGGCGTCGTTCACGTCTCCGAAGTCTCCGACCGGAATGGTGGCGCCTGCCGAGATGCCGAAGGAGACCGGTAGCTGGGCGTAGGCGGGCGAAGCGAAGCAGACGGCGGCCGCCAGGAGTGCGATGAGGTGGTTTTTCACTTGCGTTCTCATGATGAGGGTTCGAACCGGAGCGCGTGGTAACATTGGTACAATTTCATCGTACGAAATCGACGGTTACCTCGCCGGAATGGCACCCGCGGTCGCCGTACTCGAATGCGGGAAGGTTCCCCGCATTTACGGTCGCATTTCGACAGTAAAACGGCTACACTGTCATGTATCGGACCGGACCCACGTCGGGCTCCCCGGCCGAGCATTCAGAATCGACATCGGACAAGGTACCACTGGTCACCTTTGCCGTCCTCCTGGGTGGTTCCCCAAGCGCTCTGTACCGGCGCGTAGGAGTTGACGATGGAGACCGGTCCGAAGTTGGATCATTCCGAAGCCGCGCTCGAGAGAAACTCGTTGTTGCGCGCGCTGTCGGCCGAAGATTACGCGAAGGTAATGGAGCACGCGATAACCGTCCCGCTGCGCCCGCGGCAGGACCTCGTCGAGCCCGGCGAGGCGATGCGGTACGCGTGGTTCCCGCAGCGCGGAATGTTGTCCCTGGTGAACGACATGAAGGACGGGAAGACCAGCATCGAGGTAGGCGTGATCGGGCGCGAAGGGATCGCCGGTCTGGCCCTCTTTCACGGGCGTGAGACTCAGCCGATGCGGATCCTGGTGCAGGTGGCCGGTGAGGCGAAGCGCATCCCGGCGGACGCCTTCAAAGCGCTCATCCGGCAGACCCCGACGCTCAGGGACGTGCTGCACCGCTACACGCTCGCGCTGCTGAATCAGGCGGGGCAGCAGGTCGCGTGCAATCGGCTGCATTCCCTGGAGCAGCGCTGCGCGAAGTGGCTGCTGACGACCCACGATCACATGGATGCGCAGGAGCTGCCGCTCACCCAGGAGTTTCTCGCGATCATGCTCGGCGTGAGGCGTCCCGGCGTGACCGTCGCCGCGCAGGCGCTGCAGGATGCCGGCCTGATCAGCTACCGGCGGGGCCGCATCACGATCACCGACCGCCACGGTCTCGAGCAGATCGCGTGCGAGTGCTACGGCCGGATTCGCGAAGATTACGAGCACCTGCTGGGCGACGTCATGATCCCGCCGTCGACGGCTTCGGAGGGCCGGCCGTTACAGGTGGCCTAGAGTTCCCACGGTTACTGACGCAAACAACCGACGCACCAATTCGTTCTTGCGGGCTCGGATTTTTCGCCGCTAATTCTGGGTGGCACAATCATCCGGTTTTGATCTCTCGCAGGTGGAGGAGCTCGAGTGGCGACGATGTGCATCGAGGAGTTCTACGGCCCGCCGGAAGACCAGCGACTGCGAACTACCACATAGAACTGCCAAGCTGCGAGCGGCCAGCAAAAAAGCCGCCAGCTACGAGCAATGCTTCGCTCGTGGCTGGCGGCTTCAAGCTGGAAGCTCGCAGCTTGGCAGTTCTATTTGGCAGTCACCCTACTGCCGCATCTGCCGCAGCACCTCGCCGAGCCGGCGAATCTCCTCCCCGTAAGTCGTCCAGTCGCCCGCGCGCTGCGCAGCGAGCGCCTGGTCGTAGTGCTGTTGCGCCCGTTGCGTCAGCGTGGCAGCCGCGCCTGAAACCGGAGCAGGAGCGGCCGGAATCGGAGCGGGCGGAGCTCCCGAGATAGGCGCGTCCGCGCCGGAGACTTCTCGGTCCGCTCTCGCGGCGCGCGCGTCACCCTCCGCGCCGAACAGGCGGGCGAGTCCCTGGTCGAGCGTCTCCTCCATCACCACGTGATTCTGGTACGCGACTATCACCCGCTTCATCTCGGGGATCGTTCCGCCGCGGGCGCGCGTGTACAGCGGCTGCACGTAGATGAGCGACTCCTCGATCGGTATTACGAGCAGCTCTCCCTTGATCACTTCCGAGCCGCTCTGATCCCACAGCGTGACCTGCCGGGAGATCTCGGTATCCTGATTGATGCGGTTCATGATTTGGCGCGGCCCGAATACGAGCGACTGCTTCGGGAACCGGTAGACCAGCAGCTCGCCGTACCGCTCGCCGTCGTTCCGCGCGACCATCCACGACGCGAGGTTGTCCTTTCCGCGGGGGGTGAACGGGCTCATGTAGATGTACTCGGCGGCCTGCTCCTCGGGCAGCCGCATGATCACGTGCCGCATGAAGGGGTTCTCCCGCTCGCGGTCGTCCACGCGCGGCATCTGCCACTGGTCTTCGCGGTGATAGAACGTGTGCGGGTCCATCATGTGATACGTCGCGTACATCGCGGTCTGGGCTTCGAAGAGGTCCGTCGGGTAGCGGATGTGCCGCCGTAGGTCCTCGGGCATCGCCGACAGCGGCTGGAAGATCCCGCCGAAGATGCGGCCATACGTCCGGATCAGCGGGTCCGCCGGATCGACCACGTACGCGGTGACTTTCCCGTCGAACGCGTCGATCACGACCTTGACGCTGTTGCGCATGTAGTTCACGCCGTCGGCCCGCGGCTGCGAGTACGGGTAGTTGCTGCTGGCGGTGTACGCGTCCACGAACCACTTGAGCTCGCCGGCGTCGCTCACGACGAGGTACGGATCGCCGTCGAACGAGAGGAAGGGAAGCGCCTTGCGTACGCGCGTCGGAATGTCGCGGTCGTACATGACACGGCTCTCCGACCTGACGTCGTTGGACAGGAGCAGCTTGAGCGACTGGAAGTGCCACGCGAACAGCAGCTTCTTTACGAAGGACGATATCGGGACGCCGCCGCTCCCCTGGTACTTCGTGAAGATGTTGTCCTCGCCGGACGGGTAGTCGAACTCCGGCTGGCCCGTGTTGACGAAGACGTAGCTGTCGGTCAGCTCGCCGAAATAGATCTGCGGGCGCGTGACCTTGAGCGAGATTCCCGATGCCGGCGGCAGGTCCTTGATGAACAGCACCGGCAGGCCTTCCTGCGTGACCTGATTCACCGGGGCCATGGTGAGGCCCATCCCGTGCGTGAACGTCAGCCGCTCGTTGATGAAGGTCTTCGTCGGCAGCGAGCGGGTGTTCAGCTCTCTCGCCGACAGGTGGACCTGCCGGTAGCGGCCGTCCACCATGTACCGGTCGTCGTCCACCTGGATGAAGTCGTAGTACGTCCTGATCTCCTGCAGCTGGCCGAACGTCTGCGCCAGGAGATCGCGCTCCCAGAGCCGCACGTTCTCGATCGTCCCGGGATTGGCGGCGATGTCCGCCATGCTGAGCCGGTCCTCGCCGCTCAGATCGCGGGTGACCACCTTGTCGAGGCCCCACGCCTCGCGCGTGGCCTTGATGTGATGCCCGAGGTACACGGTCTCGCGATTGAGCTCGTTCGGCGCCACCAGCAGCTTCTGCATCGCGAACGGGAAGATCCCGCGCCCCACGATGGCGACCGCCAGATACAGCGCGATAGCGAGGGTGCCGAACCAAACCAGCTTGCCCCGCACGACTCCCCAGATGACGAGCGCGGCCGACAGCAGCGCGACCGCGGCGGAGACGTTGAGCGCGGGCAGGGTCGCATGCGCGTCGGTGTAGCTCGCGCCGAAGAGCGGACCCGTAGTGGAGTACAGCAGCCCCGGTACGCGCACCGCCCAGAGGCGAATCGCGATCAGCACGAACAGGAAGGCGAGCAGTCCGCCGAGGTGGAACGCGGCGTTGCGCTCCACCGAAGTGCGCCGCGGAGGCAGAATGAGATCCCCGCGGACCCAGTACATCGCCGTCGTCACCAGCAGCGACAGCACGGTCAGCGACACCAGGATGTTGAGCGCGGCCGCGGCCAGCGGCAGCGTGAACAGGTAATAGCCGATGTCGCGGCCGAAGATCGGGTCCGCGGCTCCCACGGAAACCCCATTTGTCCCCTGCAGCACGGTGAGCCAGAGGGCGGAGAGCGAGATCCCGAACAGAAACGCGAGCACCGCGGCGAGCGGAAGCGCGAGCTTTCCGATGATCGCGACGAGATCCACCGGCGGTCCTTTCGGGTTGGCGAGGAGGATCGGCTGCGTGACGGGGCCACGCTGCGCCAGGCGGAGATTGCCGTACAGGAAGCCGAATGTGAACAGCCCGCCGATTCCGAAGAGCGCCGCGCGCGCGTTGAGGTCGGTCCAGAAGACCGTCGCGTACCCGATCTCCTTGAACCAGAGCCAATCGGTGATCGCGCCCGCGAGCCAGGGGATGAGCCCGAAGAAGAGCACGATGAACAGCACGATCCATTTTGCGAATCGCCGCTTCGGGCGCGGAGGGAGCTGGCGGAAGGAGCCGAGGTCGATCGGGGGCTCGTGCGGGGGGATGGTCATTGCCAGAAGGTATCACTCGCGACGCGATCTATGGAAGCACTGCCACATAGAACCGCCAAGCTGCGAGCGGCCAGCTGGCAGCCGCCAGCTACGAGCTGAGGCCGCACGCGTGTATCCACCGTATGGATCTGCCGCGTTTTCCGTTCGCAGCAGCTTTCGATGATCGTCAGGGGGTTTCTGTGGGGCGGCGAATCGGGAATTCCCTTACGCGATTTCCACTATCTCCCGCTGAAGACGCGGAAGGGGTACGCGTAGCGTACATCGGTTGGCGATGAGCGCCGGGGCACGAGTCGCATGACCGCGACGAGCATTCGGTCGAGATCACAGGGGGCGCCGATGCCACGAGTACTGGTGATTGATGACGATCCCACCGTCACGAGCGTGCTGAAGCGCGGGCTCGCGTATGAAGGGTACACGGTCGACACGGCCGAGGCCGGCGCGAAAGGGCTCACGATTGCGCGGGACCGGGCGCCCGATCTCGTGATCCTCGATGTCATGATGCCCGGCATCGACGGCTTCGAGGTGCTCAAGAGACTGCGCAACGCGGACGAGACGTTACCTGTTCTCATGCTGACGGCGCGGGATGCGCCGACGGATCAAGTGAAGGGGCTCGAAAGCGGCGCAGACGACTACATCGTAAAGCCGTTCACTTTCGCCGTGCTCGCCGCGCATGTAAAGGCGCTGCTCCGCCGCCGCGAGATCGAGCACCCTGAGGTTCTGCGCTTCGCCGACCTGTCGCTCGACACGGGCACGCGTCGGGCGCGGCGTGGAAACCGCGACATCGATCTCACGTCCACCGAGTACGAGGTGCTGCGGCAGTTTCTGCTGCACCCGCGTCGCGTGCTGCCGAAGCACTTTCTGATGGACCGGGTATGGGGCTACGACGTCGAGGGCAGCTCCAACGTGCTCGAGGTCTACGTCAAGCAGCTCCGCAAGAAACTCGAAGCGGCGGGTGAGCTCAGACTGATCCACACGTTCCGCGGCACCGGCTACGCCTTGCGCGAGCCGTAGGCCTTCCGCATCGGGCGCTGGACCGTGTCGCTGCGCCTCCGGCTCGCGCTCTGGTACGGTGGTCTCACCGGACTTCTCGTTCTCCTTGTGTGCGCCTACAGTTACGCGGTGCACAGCCGGGCACACTACGACGAGATTGATGCAGCGCTCGCCAGTTCCGCCGAACATGTGGCCGTAGAGTTGTCTGCGGTATCGACGCCGGCGGCACGCGCCGGCGTCCTGCATGCGTCGGTGCTCCTGGGCTCGGCGATGCGTATCTATGGTGCTGATGGCGTGCTGCGCCTGCAGACGGAGAGCGGAGCCTCAGCGCCGGCGGTGGATTTACGGGAGCTGCTCGCAGGCGGGGCGCCGCCGCCATATCCAGCCGTGGCGCGCTTGGCGCCTCCGCTGCACGTGGCCCGGCGCCCGCATGGCGCGTTCGGGCTGGTTCCCGGCAGCCCACGGTGGCGACTGCACGTGCTGCCCCTAGCGGCCGGGGCGGAGTACCTCGTCGCTGTCGCCCCGCTCGACATGATCGACAGGTCGGTCGGCAGGTTTGCGCAAATCATGGTAGTGATGGCCGCCGTCGGCACCGCGCTCACCTTCCTCGTCGGGTGGCTTCTCGCCGCGCATGCGTTGCGCCCGGTCGCTTTGCTCACTGCAACTGCCGGCGCCATCGCGCGCTCGGGCGAGTTCTCACGACGGGTACCGGCAGACGCGGCCGCGGCCACCGGCGATGAGCTCGGTCGACTTGCCGCGACTTTCAACGAAATGCTCGGAAGCCTCGAACAGGCGTACTTGATTCAGAAACGCTTTGTGTCTGACGCCTCGCACGAGCTGAGGGCGCCACTCACCGCCATCCAGGCCAACCTGGAGCTGCTCCGCGACCGAGCGGACATGCCGGCGGTGGAGCGCGAGTTGGCCACGCGTGAGGCGGCCCGCGAGGCCGACCGGCTGGCGCGCCTGGTTGCCGACCTGTTGGCACTCGCGCGCGCCGACGCCGGGATGCCACTTCGCCGCGAGTCCGTCGAGCTCGACCGGCTGCTGATGGACGTGGTGGGGGAGGCGCGCTTCCTCATGCGCGGACAGAAGCTGGAGATAGGCACGCTCGATCCGTGCGCAATGGAGGGGGATCCCGATCGCCTGAAGCAGCTGCTTCTGATCTTCGTGGATAACGCCATCAAGTACACGCCCTCCGACGGACAGGTGCGCTTGAGCCTGCGTCGCGAGGGGGACACGGCCGCGTTCACTGTGGAGGATACAGGCGTCGGAATTCCACCCAGCGCATTGCCGCGTGTTTTTGAGCGGTTCTATCGTGCGGACGGAGCCAGGTCCCGCGACCCGGGTGGCACGGGCTTGGGTCTTTCAATCGCCCGCTGGATCGCCGCCCAGCACGGCGGCAGCGTTCACCTCGAAAGCAAGATGGGTCGGGGCACAACGGCGACAGCGATTCTGCCACTGCGACCGTAATCCGTAGGAGGTGGACGATGCAAGCAGACGCTCGCGTGCGCGTGGCCGTGAACGGCTTTGGCGTCATCGGCAAGCGGGTCGCCGACGCTGTCGCGCTGCAGAATGACATGACATTGATCGGCGTGGCCGATGTGGTGTCGGACCACAGAATCAAGGTCGCAGCCTCGCGCGGCTACCCGGTGTTCTGCTCGCTTGATGAAAAGCGTGCCGAGATGGAAGCGGCCGGAATCACCGTCGTGGGCGCGCTCGACGATCTCGTGCGGGATGTCGATGTCGTGGTGGACTGTACGCCCAAGAAGGTCGCTGCTCAAAACATCGAGCGGTACCGTGCCGCCGGGGTCAAAGCCGTTTTCCAGGGTGGCGAGAAGCACGAGCTCACGGGCTACTCGTTCGTGGCCCAGGTCAACTACGCCGGCGCGGTCGGGCGGGATTTCGCGCGCGTCGTCTCCTGCAACACCACCGCTCTGGCGCGCGTGCTGCACGCGCTGCACCGGCGCGGCTGGGTGAAGCGCGCCCGCGCCGTGCTGTTCCGGCGCGCGACGGATCCGTGGGAATCGCACGTCGGCGGGATGATCAACACGGTCGTCCCGGAGACGAAAGTGCCAAGCCACCAGGGCCCGGACGCGCAAACAGTGATTCCCGATATCGACATCACGACGCTCGCGGCCGCCGGGCCATTCAACTTGAGCCACATCCATTTCGCCATGGTGGAGACGACGCGTCCGTTGAGCGTGCAGGAGGTCCGTGAGGCGCTCCTGGCCGAGCCGCGCATCGCCTTCGTGCGGGCGGATGACGGACTGGTGGCCCTCAACTCGGTTGTGGAGCTTATGCGCGATCTCGGCCGGCCGCGCGGCGACATGTGGGAAGTCGCCGTGTGGGAGGACTCGCTCGCGGCCGACAATCGCGAGATCTACCTCACGTACCAGGTGCATAACGAGGCAATCGTTGTTCCGGAAACCATCGACTGCATTCGCGCGCTCACGGGTACGGAGCGCGATGGCGCGGCGTCGATTGCCAAGACGGACGCGGCGCTCGGCATTACCAAGACGTTCATTCCGGCGGTTCCCGTCGGCGCCCACGGCGGCATCTGAGGACATGGCTGCGTCGCCTTCCACGGTGATCTAGCTCCCGGCGCAGAGCCTAACGACGCGCGTCGGTTGCTTCACGCGGCCCTCAGGTTGGCATCAGCAGCGGCATGCATGGTTAGCGCGAGGCGGTGATTCGCCGCCGCTACTTCTTCACAGGAGTGTCTTCATGCGATCCGATGCCTCCCCGCTCGATGCGCGCGCTTTCGGGCTCGCGGCGGGCACCGCGGCTGCGGTGCTGTCCGCCGTCTGCGCCGCTGCTATCGCCATCGCGCCAGACGGAACCATGGCGCTGTTCGGTTATCTGTTCCATTCCGACCTAGGCAGTCTCGTGCCTACCGTCACGTGGGGGAGCTTCATCACCGGTGTGGTCGGTTGGGCCCTCATCACGGGAATAACGTTTTTCGGGGCCGCTGCGCTGTACAATCGGTTCGCCGGGGCGGGGGCCGGAGGCGCGGAGCGATCAGCGCGCGGCTTTGCGTGAGCGAACCCGAAGGTAGCGGCGGCATCCTGACGCGCAAGACAACGACCGTCATGCTCGAGGACGCCGGTTGTGCTGCGGGCTCGGCACAGACGGTCGAAAAGGTTCTTCGTGACGTGCCGGGAGTGCTTCGGGCGTACGCCAATCCGGCCACGGAGGCGGCATACGTCGAGTATGACGCCGAGCGGTGCAAGGAAGCCGACCTCGTCCGCGCACTGGAATCGCTCGGCCTGCGGGTGGTGCTGTCTCCGGGCCGGTGAACCAACGGCGCCATGCCACCTTTACCAAAGAGGCTTTCAATGCATAGCACCGACACCGGATCCAGAACCTGGCTGATGTTCATGGGCTTCAGCGCGATCGCCGCGTTCTTCCTGTTCACGGAGCACCGGGCCCACTTGTTCGGCTGGCTGCCGTTTCTCTTTCTGCTCGCGTGTCCCTTCCTGCACATGCTCGGGCACGGCGGTCATGGGGCGCACGGCGGGCAGCCGGAAGATGGCGATCGCCGTGCGCCTCCCGGCTTCAGGGATGGCGACCACCAGCATTCGCTCGGCACACCGCGCGGGAATTCGAGGAGCGAGCCATGAGCGCCGATATGCCCGCCTACGGACTTTGGACGCTGGTCGTGCTCAACTCGGCCATTTTCCTGATCTTCGCCTTCAGCTTCACCAAACCCAGGACGAAGCGTGACTGGCGATCCTTCAGCGCCTTCTCCGCCTTCATCGTGGCGCTGTTCGCCGAGATGTACGGTTTTCCGCTCACCATCTACCTGCTGTCAGGCTGGCTCGGCCGCCGATATCCCGGCCTGGACCTGATGTCCCACGACGCCGGACATCTGTGGAGCACGATCTTCGGCTTGCCCGGTGGCGCGCACTTGAATCCCCTGCACGTGCTCAGCAACCTGCTGATCGTGGTGGGCTTCCTCCTGCTCGCCGCCGCATGGCGGGTACTGTATAAGGCACAGCGCGCCGGCCGTCTCGCGACCGACGGCCCATACGCCCGCGTGCGCCACCCGCAGTACGCCGCCTTTGTTGTGATCATGTTCGGGTTCCTGCTGCAATGGCCCACTCTGGTGACGCTCGTGATGTTCCCCATCCTCGTAGCGATGTACGTGCGTTTGGCGCTACGGGAAGAGGCGGAGGCGCGCCTCTCCTTCGGCGCGGAATGGGACCGCTACGCCGCGCGGACGCCGCGCTACTTCCCGCGGTTCGGGCGCGGCGTCGAGGATTGGCCGACCTTCCACTACAGGAAACGCGCTTGACCCACGATCGCGGCACGTCGCGCAAGGACTCGAAGCCGCAGACGCGGCATTGGCCCGCGCCCGGCCAGCCTGTTCTTTCCGCGACAGAGGGAAGTCTTATGAGCTCAGACAGCGGGATCGTCATCGTCACCGGCTCCAACGGAGCGATCGGCACCGCCGTGATGCGGCGGTTCGTGGGGCGCTTCCAGGATGTCATTGGGTTCGACCGCAAGGCGTCCTCGCCTCCACCGCCGGGCTGCGTGTACGTACCGGTCGAAATCACGTCCGACGACAGCGTGCGCGATGGGCTTCGCACCATCCACGACCATCACGGGGCGCACGTCGCGTCGGTGATCCACCTCGCCGCCTACTATGACTTCTTCGGCCGGCCGAGCCCGATGTACGAGGAGATCACCGTCCAAGGAACCGGCCGGCTGCTCCGCGGATTGCGCGAGATCGGCTTCAGCGTGGAGCAGTTCGTCTTTTCCAGCACGATGCTCGTGCACCGTCCGGGGGAGCCGGGCGAGCTCATCACCGAGGACTGGCAGATCGAGCCGACCTGGGCATACCCGAAGTCGAAGGTGCGGACGGAACAGCTCATCCATCGCGAGCGGGGCGACATCCCGGCGGTGCTGCTGCGCATCTCCGGCGTGTACGACGACCAGTGCCACTCCATCCCGCTGGCGCACCAGATCCAGCGCATCAACGAGCGTGACCTCACCGGCCGGTTCTATTCCGGCTCGACGGCGCATGGCCAGGCCTTCCTGCACATGGATGACCTTGTGGATGCCATCGAGCGTGTGGTGGAGCGCCGCGCCACGCTTCCGCCGGAGCTCGCGCTCCTCGTTGGCGAGCCGGAAGCGCTCAGCTACGATGAGCTGCAGCACAGCATCGCGCGCCTCATCCGCGGCTCGAGCAAGGAAACCGTCGCGCTTCCCAGCGTGATGGCTCCCCTCGCCAAAGCGGGCGCATGGGTGCTGGGCCATGTTCCCGGACAGGAGGGATTCGTCAAGCCGTGGATGATCGACCGCGCGAATGATCATTACGCGCTCGACATCACGCGCGCGCGAACCACACTCGGCTGGGAGCCGAAGCGCTCGCTGCACCAGACGCTGCCGAAGATGATCGAGGCGCTCAAGGCGGACCCGCCCGGCTGGTACGGCGAGAACGACCTCAAGCTTCCGGGGAAGCTCGAGAAGCGGGCCGGTAAGGTCAGGACACAGGCGGCGGCCCCGCAAAAACCGCCGGCAGAGGCGTCATCGGTCGGGCGCGGCCCCGCGTCACCCATCGCGGCGAGCGTCGCAAACCCTGCGGCGCAGGATCACGCCGGCCACGCGCCATCGCACGCTCACCATCCGGCTGCGATGCCGCCTCACGCCGGGATGCAACCGCACGACGCAACGACCGCGGCTTCTGGCCACGCCGCGATGGCGATGGCGCACGTGAGTGCGCCGGTCTGGCCGCATTTCGCGAACATGTCGCTGGGCCTGTGGCTCATCACCAGCGCGTTCGCGCTCGGCCTGAGCCGCCCGCTCCAGGTGAGCGACATCGCCAGCGGGGCGCTCGTCATCCTGTTCGCCGCGCTGTCGCTGTCGCACCGCCCGTTCTGGCGGCTGTGGGCGCCGTGGGCGAACTCGCTCGTCGGACTCTGGCTGATCTTCGCGCCCCTCGTCTTCTGGGCGCCCACGGCCGCCGGCTACGCCAACGACACGCTCGCCGGCGCGCTGGTTGTCGTGTTCGCCATCCTCGCGCCGGGGATGCCGATGGCACCGGGGATGAGTATGGAGCCGGGCCCGGACGTGCCGCCAGGCTGGTCCTACAACCCGTCGAGCTGGCCGCAGCGGGCACCGATCATCGCGCTTGCCCTCCTCGGGTTCTTCCTCTCGCGGCAGATGGCGTCGTTCCAACTCGAGCACATAGCGACGCTCACCGACCCGTTCTTCGGCCTCGGTACAGAGCGGGTGCTGACGTCGGACGTCTCCCGCGCGTTCCCCATTCCCGACGCCGGGCTTGGCGCCGTCGCGTACATAGTCGAGTTCCTCATGGGATTCATGGGCGACAAGCGGCGGTGGCGGACGATGCCGTGGATGGTGACTTTCTTCGGGATACTGGTAGTACCGCTCGGCGTTGTCAGCATCGTGCTCATCATTCTGCAGCCGCTGGCGGTAGGGGCCTGGTGCACGCTATGCCTCATCGCCGCTGCAGCCATGGTGACCATGATCGCGCTGACCCTCGACGAGGTCGTGGCCATGGGCCAGTTCCTCGTGCAGGCGCGGCGCGAGGGTCAGCCGTTCTGGCGCACGTTCTGGCTGGGCGGTACGCTGCACCAGACGCCGGAAACAGCTTCCGTTCGTCCCGACGTGGTGGGCGTCAAGGCCATGGTCTGGGGAGTGGCACTGCCCTGGAACCTGCTCGGGAGCGCGGGCTTGGGCGCATGGCTCATGTTCACGCCATCGATACTTGGAAGCACGGGCACGGCTGCGCATAGCCAACACCTTTTCGGCGCCCTGATCGCGACCGTTGCAGTGGTCGCGATGGCCGACGTGGGCCGCGCGACTCGCTTCGTCAACATCCTCTTCGGGGCCTGGGTGATCGTGGCTCCGTGGATTCTGCACGGAGCAACGAGCGCATCAAGGTGGAGCGATCTGGCCGCGGGGACGCTGGTGATCCTGCTCAGCCTGCCGCGCGGCCCGGTGGGTGAGCGCTACGGCAGCTGGCGGCGGTACATCCGGTGAAGCGCGTGCTCACGCTGACCGGAAGCCGGGGGCCGGGAAGGCCCATGCAGGAGCACCGAACGATGGCTGACCATCACGAACACGCACCCGGAATGAGTGAACCGCCGAAAAAGCCGGAGCCTCGGACGACCCCAGCGGCGGCATGAGCTGCGACAACTACGAGGAATTGGCGAGTCGCGGTGGAAGGTGCTCTCATCGCGACTGCGGTCATCCCGGCGCCGGCGCGGGCAAGTTCCCTGCCGATCGGGTCGCCTATCAATTGCCGCTCACCGACAGGAAGGAGTTCACGCGTCAGGTCGCGGCCGGACCCGATTTCGGGTGGAAACGGTGACGGCAGTGGCATCGCCATTGGCGGAGATAGGAGTCGTCGGCCTCGGTGTCATGGGCGGGAACCTCGCGCTCAACGTGGGGGATCACGGATACAAGGTCGCGCTCTGGACCCGCACCCCCGGGAAGGTGCAAGGCTTCATCGAGAGGAGCGGCACCAACAAGCAGTTGGTCGGCACGCGGACGCTCGAGGAGTTCGTCGGGGCACTGGCGGCACCGCACCGCATCCTGCTGATGGTGAAGGCCGGCGCGCCGGTGGATGAGATGCTCGACAAGCTGACCCCGTACCTGTCGCCCGGCGATGTCGTGATTGACGGCGGCAACTCGTTTTTCCGGGACACGCAGCGGCGCGAAGCCACTATGCGCGCCCGGGGCGTCAGCTTCGTCGGGATGGGCGTATCCGGCGGCGAGGAGGGGGCGCGCTTCGGTCCGTCGCTGATGCCGGGTGGCGCGCGCGCCGCGTATGACCTCCTGCGGCCGATCCTCGAATCGATTTCCGCGAAGACGGATTCCGGCCCCTGCGTCACCTACGTCGGACCGGACGGCGCCGGCCACTACGTGAAGATGGTCCACAACGGCATAGAGTACGGCGCCATGCAGCTGATCGCCGAAGCTTACGACGTGCTCCGCCGCGGAGTCGCACTGCCGGCGAATGAGGTGGCTGACATCTTCGCCGAGTGGAACAACGGACCGCTCGAGTCATATCTTATCGACGTCGCGGCGAAGGTGCTCGCTGCTCGCGATCCTGAGACCGGGAATCCGCTTGTCGAGATGATCCTGGACCAGGCCGGACAGAAAGGGACCGGCAAATGGACTGTGCAATCCGCGCTCGACCTCGGCGTACCGATTCCCACGATTGCGGCGGCGATCGACGCGCGCATCCTGTCCAGCATGAAGGACGAACGTCTGACCGCCAGCACGTTGCTCACGAGCGCGGCAATGGGCCGCATCACGGAGGACTCGCGCGAAATGGTCCGCGCCGTCCGCGACGCCCTCCGCGGTGCGACTATCTGCGCTTACGCGCAGGGGATGAGCCTGCTGCGCGTGGCATCCGGGGAGTACGGCTGGGGCGTGGACCTGCGGGAGATCGCGCGTATCTGGAAAGGCGGGTGCATCATCCGCGCGCGCCTGCTCGATACGCTCATGCACGCGTTCGAGCGAGCGCCCGATCTACGAAACCTGCTGCTCGATGCCGACGTCCGTCCGTGGCTGGCGGAAGCGGAGCCAGGGTGGCGGAGCACAGTGTCGGCTGGGGTCGCGGCGGGCATTCCCTTGCCGGCGATGACGGCGGCCCTCTCGTATTTCGACGCCTATCGCACCGCGCGGCTGCCGCAAAACCTGACCCAGGCGCAGCGCGACTTTTTCGGCGCGCACACTTATCAGCGCGTCGATCGGCCGGAGGACGGGTTCGTCCACACCGACTGGCGAAGCGTGCTCGAGCAGTCCGCGAGTGGACGACCGGAATGAGCTCCCCGGTGCCACCGGCAACTCCCGACACCGTCGATCCTGGCCGCGGCAATGGCGTAACCGAGTCCTGCACGATCGTCGTCTTCGGCGCTTCCGGGGACCTGACGCAACGGATGGTGATGCCTGCCATCTTTCGACTCGCTCGGCGCGGCCTCCTCCCCCCCGAGTTTCGCCTGATTGGTTACGCGCGCACCAGGCTGACGGACGACGAGTTCCGTGCGCTAATGCGACAGGCCGCGGTGCGCGAGCCGCGGGAAGGCGACGAGGCGGCGTGGAGTGATTTTGCCGGCCGACTGTCCTATATCGCGGCCGAGTATGACCGCGGCGACTTGCAAGGCTACGGGGAGCTCGCGCGCCGGCTGGAGCAGCATGGCAGCGGAGCGGGAGCGGGGGCGCGGCGGCTCTTTTATCTCGCCACACCGCCCGCGCTGTTTGCGCCGATCATGAACCACTTGAGCGATGCGAAACTCGCCGGCACTGCATACCAGCGCGCCGCCGGAGGCTGGGCGCGCTTCGTCGTCGAAAAACCATTCGGCCACGATCTGGCGTCGGCACGTTCTCTCAATGCCGAGCTTGCCCGCAACTACGATGAGAACGATGTCTATCGCATCGATCATTTCCTCGGCAAGGAGATCGTGCAAAACCTCTTCGCGCTTCGTTTCGCCAACGCTATCTTCGAGCCCGTATGGAATCGCACCTACGTAGATCACGTTCAGATCACGGCGGGAGAGACGCTCGGCGTGGAAGGGCGGGGAGGCTACTATGAAACGGCCGGCGCCCTGCGGGACATGGTGCAGAACCACCTCATGCAACTGTGTGCACTCGTCGCCATCGAGCCCCCCTCCGAATGGAACCCACGCGCCGTACGCGATGAGAAAGTGAAAGTGTTGCGCGCCGTCCGGACTATCTCGCCGGGCGATGTCGGAAGCTCCGCCGTGCGCGGGCAGTACGGTGCGGGCTTCATCGCGGGCGAGCCCGTGTCCGCTTACCGAGAGGAGGAGAAGGTCGCGGCGGACTCTTACGTGGAGACCTACGCCGCGCTCAGGCTCCACATCGATAACATGCGCTGGGCGGGAGTGCCCTTCTACCTGCGGTCCGGTAAACGCCTGCCGAAGCGCGCGACCGAGATCGTGGTTGAGTTCAGGCCTGCGCCCCACACTCCGTTCCTTCCCGGCGGAGCCGGCGGCTCAGGAGTGCGCCCGAACAAGCTCGTCGCCACCATCTCGCCGCACGAGGGGGTTGTCCTTCAGGTGGAGGGGAAACTGGCGGGACAGGACATGCAGCTCCGGCGCATCGACCTCGACTACTGCTATACGCGCGACCGGAAGGCGGCGGAGTCGCCGTCCGCTTACGAGCATCTTCTCCTCGACGCGCTGCGCGGTGATCCAACGTTCTTCGCCCGTGCAGATGAAGTTGAAGCCGCGTGGGAGATCGTCCAGCCGGTGATCGCAAAGTGGGCGGCGGAAAGAGCGACGGACTTCCCGAATTACGCGGCTGCGTCGGCGGGTCCCCTGGCGGCTGACAAGTTGCTCGCCCGCGACGGGCGGCGCTGGCATTCGCCCGAAGAATGAGCCGCAAGTGACCGCTGCCGACTTTTTCCGCGCTGGCGACAAGGCGCTTGCAGACCACGGTGAAGGCCATGTGAACCACCGAAAGCCAACCACCGATGCCGATCTGGACAAGCTCCAGCACGAGTCGTTCAACTACTTCCTGTATGAGGCGAACGCCAGCAACGGGCTGGTGATCGACAAGACGGCGCCGGACTGGCCCGCGAGCATCGCCGCCACCGGCCTCGCGCTGGCGGCATATCCGGTCGGGGTCGAGCGCGGGTACATGTCGCGTGCCGCCGCAGCGGAACGAACGCTCATCACTCTGCGGTTTTTCTGGAACAGCCCGCAAGATCCGGAGCCGGATGCCACCGGCTATAAAGGGTTCTATTACCACTTTCTCGATATGCATACCGGCCGGCGCGCCCGGCAATGCGAGCTGTCAACGGTGGACAGCACGTTTCTGTTGGCCGGCGCATTGGCGGCGCGACTTTATTTTGACGCGGATTCGTCCGACGAGCGGGAGATCCGCTCCCTGGCCGACGCGCTGTATCGCCGAGCGGATTGGCAATGGGCGCAGGATGGAGGCGCAACCGTCACCCACGGCTGGACGCCCGAAAGCGGCTTTCTCGAATACCGATGGGAAGGCTACGACGAGGCGCTCTTGCTGTATGTGTTGGGGCTCGGTTCGCCCACCCATCCGCTGCCGGAGACCAGCTACTCTGCGTGGTGTTCCACCTACGAGTGGAAACGGATCTACGGACAGGAGTATCTCTACGCCGGGTCATTGTTCACCCACCAGCTCTCGCATGTCTGGATCGACTTTCGCGGCATTCAGGATGCCTTCATGCGTGACAAAGGCATCGACTATTTCGAGAACAGCCGCCGCGCTACGTACGTGCAGCAGCAATACGCGATCGAGAACCCGCTGCAGTTCGAGGCCTATGGCCGCGATTGCTGGGGAATTTCCGCCAGCGAAGGTCCGGGTCCAGGGACCAGGAGGATCAATGGCATCGAGCGGACGTTTTTCGATTATGTGGCGCGCGGCGTACCGTATGGACCGGACGACGGCACCATCGCGCCGTGGGCCGTGGTGGCGTCGCTGCCGTTCGCGCCCGAGATCGCGCTGCCGATGCTCGGCTATTGCATTCACGAGGCCAAGCTGACGGAGCCGAATCCATACGGCTTCAAGGCGTCGTTCAACCAGACCTTCCCCGGAGAAGGAGACACTCCGCTCGGCTGGGTATCGCCGTGGCATTTTGGGCTGCACCAGGGCCCGGTCGTTCTCATGATCGAGAACTATCGGACGGGATTGTTATGGCACTTGATGCGACAGTGCCCGTATCTGATCAGCGGCTTGCGGCGTGCGGGATTTTCCGGGAGTTGGGTATAGAGTCCTGACTTCCGCCGTGCCGGCGCGTTCAGAATGTCCGCGGGCGCGCAGTGCTCATCTGCCGCTCAGGCTGGCTTCAGGCGTGGGCTCGACATTACAGGCATTACCAATCGTCCTCGAGGAGGAGCCATGGATCCGCTTACCATACCCATTCGCGGCATGAGCTGCGACAACTGCGTACGCGAGGTCGGGCAGGCAATCCGCCGCGTGCCCGGCGTGCTGCGTGCGGACGTCAGTGTCGGGTCCGCAACGGTCAAGTACGATCCGGCGATCGCCAACCCTGCCGTCATCGCCGCTGCGATCGCGTTCGCCGGCTATACGCCGCAGGAGGCGTGAGGCGCACCGCTGACTAATGGAGCCAATCATGAAGTGGCTTGCGCAGAACTGGCTCTGGCTCGTCGTGGGCGTGTTGTTCGTAGTAATGCATCTCGGCCACGGAGGCCACGGGAGCCACGGGGGCCACGGGAGCCTCGGGAGCCACCGCCGGCCGCGACGCCGCGACGAGGAGAACCGGGACGTCTTACCGCGGGCCGAGCGTCCATTCGGGCGCACGGGACACCCGCACTAACATGTACACTTCGATCGCCGTTCCGCTCGACGGCTCCGCGTTCGGCAAGCGCGCGCTGCCCGCCGCGCTCGCGCTGGCCCGCCGCAGCGACGCGGCGGTGAAACTCGTGCACGTACACGAACCGGTCGTGTACTCCGGCAGCGCGTCGATGCACGAAACGCGGCTTGACAATGAGCTGCGGCGGGAGATGCGGACGGACCTGAGCGCTCTCGCGGAGCAGCTCACACGGGAAGCGTCGCTCCCGGTGGAAGCGGAATTCCTGGACGGGCCGGTAATTCCCACGCTCCAGCGATATCTCGCCGGGCGCTCCCCCGATCTGGTGGTGATGATGACGCATGGACGGGGCGGACTGAGCCGCGCCTGGCTGGGCAGCGTTGCGGACGGACTCCTGCGCGGCACGCCGGTGCCGCTGCTGCTGGTGCGATCCGGGGCGGAATGGCCGGGCGATCTTCTCGAGCCGCTCTTTCGCCGCGTTCTGATTCCGCTCGACGGCTCCGCGATGGCCGAGGAGGTGCTGGATATCGTACTGTCGCTTGGGACACCGGACGTTACCGTGTACACGCTGCTCACCGTCGTGGTGCACCGCCGCTGCTCGCTCACTCGTATTCGGGCTCCGAACCCTTTACCGAGGCCTCCGATGTCGAGCCTCGCGTCGCCGAGGAATTGGCATACCTGAACCGGACGGCCGAAGAGCTGCGCGAGAGCGGTGCGCTGGTGGAGACACGGACAGTTGTGCATCAGCGGCCGGCAGAGGGCATTCTCGAATATGCGGAGAAGCAGGACATTGACTTGATCGCGCTGTCCGCGCACGGGCGCGGCGCATTATCGCGGTTTTTCCTCGGCAGCGTCGCCGACAAGGTAGTGCGCGGTGCGGCCGTGCCCGTTCTGGTTCGCCGCCCCCGTCACGACCCTGACCCGCGCGGCTAATCGAGCGCGCGGTCGGCGTCCTCGCGAACGTTTTGTGACCACGGCCAAATGATGGACAACGCCGTCGCGCCGGGGGACGGCGCGCGACCTTGGCGCGGCCAGCGTCGGCCTCGTCGCGCCGTACCTGGCCTACATGCGGCACGTGGCCGTGCTGGCTGAACCTGGCTCGCAGGGCGCACAGTCTGCGGCAGTGCTGCGCGACGGAACGTGGGCAGTCGCCGGCTCCGGACCGCAGGCCAGCGTCACAGGTATGCGGGCCCATGCGGCTGATTCAGCGCGAGGGCTGCGGACGCGGCGCAGCTCGCGCCACCAGCTCCTCCAGAGCCGCGGATCGTGCTCGTTGGCGCCATGCACTATGGCAGCCAGTAGCGCGTGGAGGATCGAGTGGCGCCGAGCCGCTTCGATCAACCGGACGGGAAGGTCCCAGGCGTAAAGTACGCGCCGCATCCTGCGCGCGACGCGAAACTCCGGCTCGAGCGCGGCGAAAGCGATACGTGGATAGCTGGAAAATGAGCCACCCTGCGCGTAAGCCTCCGCTACCATCTGTGCCGAACGCAGCGCGTTACGAATGCCCTCACCCGTGACCGGGTCCGCGAAGCCTGCCGCGTCGCCCAGCAGCGCGAAATCCGAACCACCGATTTCCGGATATGATGCTCTCATGGCGTGGAATGCCGTGCCGATCACTGCACCCGCCCGCACCGCCGGTACGCACTCGCAGCGGCCCCAGGTATCCCAGTAGCTCTCGAGATCCGCATCGAGCCGCGAGCGTGACCACTCGCCCGGTTCCAGGCCCAGGCCGATCGAGCGGTGATCGGGCCGCGGGAAGTTCCACGCGTAGCCCGGGATGGCCCGGAAAAACCGCATCACGATCGCGTCAGGCGTCATTCCCGGACCGTGCGCGAAAATAACGCGTGTCGGCGCGAGCTCGACGCGCAGGCCCGGGTCGACCGCCTTCCGCACCGTGCTCGCGGCACCATCCGCACCGATCACCCGCCGCACCCGCCGCGCGCTACCGCTCGCGAGTTGCAGAATCCAGCCGCCGTCCACGCGCTCCGCCCGCTTCACAGCGGCCTGCTCGAACGAGGCGCCTGCCCGCACTGCTCGCTCCAGCTGCCAGCGCGAAAGAATGAGCCGCGCGGTGACGTACAGGGGATCGTCGAGCGCCACGTCCAGGAAGACATCGGCAGATGCTTCGAGGCGGACACGGTCGATGCGCCGGGCAAGCGGCTGGATACCGACCAGCTGGGGGAAGTCGTGGAAAGCGGATGCG
>JANLGX010000313.1 GCA_024654005.1 Gemmatimonadaceae bacterium
CTCGATGACGCGCGCGTCGACAGCCACGATCCAGTACTCCGCCACGCGACGGTGGTACAGCGCGCGCTTCGTCACCCGGTCGTAGCGCGCTGAGGAGGGCGAGATTACCTCGATTGCGACGACGAGCTCGTACGCCGGGAAGCCGTCCCGAACAATCCGGTCCAACTCCGGGTTGCTGAGAATGAAAATGTCCGGCTGTGTCACCTGCTCCGGCTCCACTTCGACGTCGGAAGGAGACGTGAGCACCTCTGCCACCGGCTGCTCACGGAGATACAGCGCTAGCTCGAAAAGGATGTGGCCGACCGCAAGTTGGTGCGGCGGTGCGGGTGATGGCGTCACCAGCAGCTCCCCGTCCACCACTTCGTACCGCGGCGTCTTGCGCGGCGACTCCGCGATGAGCTCGCGCACTTGGCGCGCCGACCACCTCTGCTTCTCTCGAGCGGGCATACCCATACACTGGCGACCTCGGCGCCGAGCAGGCAAGTAGTCACACCGAATGGTGGGGGCCGGTGGCCGCACTCCCGTCATGAGAATCCCGCGGTTATCAGCGAACGCCCACGGCAATTTCGCTTGTATCTTCGGTCTTTTTTCGGTATCCTGAGGCGTGGCGAAGACCAAGCGAAAACCGGCCCCCGTGCAGGACGGGCTCTTCGGCGCGGAGTACGAGCGGAAGTCCCGGCTCCTCCCGCTCCTGGACGAACAAAAGGACATCAGCTACTACGCCGCGCCCGCCAAGAACGTCCTGAACGGACCAGAGACGACCGGCATGAATTTCTGGTCGCTCAATCCCTACACCGGTTGCGCCTTCGGCTGCACCTACTGCTACGCGCGCTACGCCCATCGGTACGTGATGGAGCGCGCGTCCGACGCGCGGCGGATGGAAGATCCGCTGGCCGAGAAGTACGAGCAGATGCCGCCGTGGCTCGCCTTCGAGCGCAACATCTTCGTCAAGACCAACGCGCCGCAGCTGCTCGCGCGCGCGCTCCGCCACGGCAGCGACAAGCACCAGCAGCTCGTGAACGGAATGGCGCTGCTGATCGGGAGCGCGACGGATCCGTATCAGCCCGCGGAGCGCAGGTTCAGGGTGACGCGCGGCGTGCTGGAAGTGCTGGCGCTGCACCCCGGTCTCAGGATCGCGATCATCACCAAGAGTCCGCTGATCACGCGCGACATCGATCTCCTCACGCGCATCGCGCGCCACTCCGAGCTGTCGGTGCACATCTCGCTCATCACGCTCGATCGGGAGCTCGCGCGCAAGCTCGAGCCGCGCTCGCCCACTCCCGAGGCCCGCATCCGCGCGCTCACGCGGCTGCGCGCGGCGGGAATCGAGACCGGGATCAACTGCATGCCGGTGCTGCCGGGGATCACGGACAACGCGGCAGATCTCGACGCGCTGGTGCAGCGCGTGGCCGAGGCGGGCGCGACGTACGTCGCCGCCTGCGCGCTCCGGCTACAAAGCTCGGCCAGGCAGCGCTACCTGCCGTTCATCGAGACCGAGTTCCCGCACCTCGCGCGCGGCTACCGCGCGGCGTACGGGCGGGGACACCAGGCGAGTGAGAGCTATCGCAAAGGGCTGGCGAGGTTCTTCGAGAAGACGTGCGCGAAGTACGGGGTGCGCGCGTCGTCGCGGATGGACGACGAGGACGAGGACGATTCCGAGCTGCCGCGATTCGGCGGGAAGGACGTGCTGCAGCTCGAGCTGCTCAGCCGCTAGCTGCTACATGGGAGCGGGTCTTCAGTTACCCCGCGAGACCGCGTCGACCCCAGCCTGCGCCGCCTGCCCGTCCTGCGAGCTCGACGCGCCCGACACCCCGATCGCGCCGACGATCTTTCCGTCTACGACCAGCGGAATTCCTCCGTCGATCGCGACGGCGCCCTGAAGCTGCAGCATGCGCCACCCCTCCCCGCCTGCCGCGAGCGCGTCGTGGAACCACTTGGTCGGACGCTTGAACAGTGCGGCGGAGCGCGCCTTGTCGATAGCGACGGCGGCGCTGCCGTTCTGCGTGGCATCCATCCGCTCGAAGTAAACCAGGATCCCGCCGGGATCGACGATCGCCACGGCGATCGTCCAGTTCTTCTCGCGCGCCATGGCGATGGCGGCCGCGCTGGCGCGCTTCGCTGCGTCCAACGTGACAGGAGCTCCGTACGGTATCGGCGCCTGAGCGCCAAGCGCTGAGCTCCCGACGGTCAGCGCAAAGAAAACGATGCCGCGAGTAGCGAGAGATAACATGTCATGTCTCCGCTTGATGGCCGAATCCGCGCGGTTCAGCGGAACTTCGCCGGAGAATTAACGGGCAGCCGCGGAGGGCAGCAAGAACCGACGCACTCAAGAACTGAGAGTCATGACTGCCACGTAGTGGTAGTTATGGCTTTCTCGCGGGCGTAGCCGGCGTCGCGGGCTTTGCCGGCGTCGCGGGCCGTCCATCTCTCGCCGGAACCGCCGGAGTCGCTCTCGTCGCCGGCGTCGCGCGATTCGCCTCGCCTGCCCGAACCGGATGCGTCCCCAGCTCTCCGACTACCTCGGACTTGTCGTTGCGCTCGGGCGGCGGATTGTCGTCGTTGCCGAAGCCGTTGTTGAACGACCGCAGCAGCGCTCTCGCTCCCGTCACCCCGGCTCGGCGGCCGCAGTTCGCGATCGCTCGCCGAGTCTCCGCCGTCATGACCCCGGGCGCGTGCTTGTTGCCGCACCCTCTGTCGCGCATCTCCTGCTGCAGCGCGAGAAGCTCGATCCGTGTGAGCCCGTCGTTGTTCGAGCGGTTCGAGCGGCCCTGGGCCTCGGCCTGGACTGGCAGAGCGGCGCACACTGCGAGGAGCGTGAAAATTTTCCACTTCATGGGGAGCCTCCTTTCCGGGTGATTACTGCACCGGAGAGGGGCAAGGACCGCGCCCGCAGCCTCAGTCTATCTCGCGCCTCAGCACCAAACGGCCCTCTAGGGGCGAGGTTGCGGGGGCGGGTGGGGACATCCCCGAATCCGCAGTGGGCAAAATGGCGGCGGTGGAATCCTGCACCGGCGGCGGTGGCACCGGATCCGGCTTTGGATCGTGGCCGAACAGCTGGACCAGGGCGACGATCGCCGTGAGCAGACCCGCCATTCCGGTCATCACACCGGGTAGGGTTGTGCCACCAACCTGTGGGTTTTCCGTTCTCAGCCATGGGAGTGGCAGAAGAACGTAGCGTTCCGGTCGCGCCGCGTACAGCGCGGCGACCGGATGCTATGCGTTACTTGTCCAGAACCTTCTTGTACCAGGGCTTCGCCGGCTCCGGCGCCTCGGGCAGCGCGTCCATGATCCGCTGCTTCATGTACACCGGCGTGGTCCGCCGCCGCAGCATCTCGGCTTCGTCGTTGATCTTGTCCCACACGGCGGCCTTCTCCTGCTCCGCGGGCGTCTTCTTCTCGTTCTTCTTGTCGTCCATTGGTCCGGTCCCCTCGCCTGTCATGCGTATTTGCCCTCGAGCAGCGCCTGCAGCGCCTCGCGCGCCCGATGCACTCGCATCTTCAGCGCGCCGACGGTCGTCTCCAGCAGCACGGCCATCTCCTCGTACGATCTCCCCTCCACGTGTTTCATCACGAACGCTTCCCGCAGCGACGGCGCCAGCGTGGCGAGCGCGCCATCCAGATCTCCGCGCAGCTCGCTGCGATCCATCTCCTCATCGGGCGTCGTAAGGGAAGACGGTTGGTCGTCCTCTTCGTAACTGAGATGCGAGCGACGAATGTTCTTGAGCCAGTCCTTGCACGCGTTCGCGACGATGCGAAACACCCACGCGTCGAACCGCCCGCGCACTTCGCCCAGGTGCTGAAACGCCTTGATGAACGACGCCTGCAGGATGTCTTCGGCGACGTCGGGGCTGCCGGTCATGCCGAGCGCGTGCCGGTACAGCGGATCGCTGTAGCGCGCGATGAGGATGGCGAAGGCGTCCTTCGACCCGTCGAGCACGCGGGCGATTATCGCCGCGTCGGGATCGTCGTACTGCGGCGACTGCGCGGCGAGTGCGGTCTGGTCCACAGCGCTAGTGTAACGCTGGGTTGGAATAGCTGAAAGACTCGAAGCGGGGTACGAAGGTGCGGGTCTCACGTTGATAGACGACAGGGGGAGGGCGAGTGCAACGGCACGAGCAGTCCCCATCCGCGGCCAAAAGCGAACGAAAGCCGTGAGCATCGAGCAGACAGCCTTCAGCAGTCAGCTGGGAGGATGCGGACGTTCCGAGAGACTCATGGTCATTCCTGCGTCGGATCCACCACTTCGCCAAACCAGCACAAACAACGGCAAATGGGTAAATATGACGTTATGCTGTCGCTATAATGGTTTAATGGCGGTGCTATAAATGGCCAAATCGGCCGGTTTTCCCCTACATCCACAATGAATGTGCAGTCACTTGCGTAGCTCCCGTAGCGACATAAACTTACGCGCGCCTCGCCACACCCGGTTTGCAGTTACAAGTCACTAGTCACTAGTCACCAGTCGCTAGTTGTCACCACCCTGCCAACCCACATCCCCTTCCATAGAAGAAATGGCTGAAAAAGCCTCCGCTCCCACAGCTCCCGTAGCGCCGGCAACTCCGGCCGTCCCCGGCGCGCCTCCGGTCCCGCCGCGCCGCAGTCCCGGGCATCGCGGCCAGGACGTGCGCGACACCGTCGCCGAGATGACCGCGAAGGCGCAGGAGATCAGCCTCGAGGCCGGCAGCAAGATGGCCGCGGCCATGAAGGACGTGATCGGCGCCGCCGCCGGACTCACAGGCTTCGTCGCCGAGAGCGCGCGCGACCTCGTGCAGTACATGGTCCGCCGCGGCCAGATGACGCAGGAAGAAGCCGACAAGCTCATCCGCGACGTCGAGGAGCATCACGGCAAGCGGAAGGCGTCCGGCGCGGCGCGCGCTTCGGCGCCGGCGAAATCCGCCGCGCACAAGCCGGCCGCGAAGCACGCGCCCGCCCACAAGGCGAAGCCCGCCGCGCACAAGCCGGCCGCCCGCAAGGCCAAGCCCGCGGCGAAAAAGCCAGCCGCCAAGAAGCCAGCCGCCAAGAAGCCAGCCGCCAAGAAGCCGGCCGGCAAGAAAGCGCCGGCGAAGAAAGCTCCCGCCAAAAAGCCCGCCAAGAAGCCGGCCGCCAAGAAAGCGCGGCGCTGAGTAACCGCCGCGCGGGCGGACGCGTCATTCCGGGATGAAGCATCGGGCACTACCGGCGCGCGGCGACGCCGTCGCGCTGGCGCAGGCGCTCGTGCGGATCGATTCCGTCAATCCCACGCTCGTCCCCGGCGGCGCCGGCGAGATGGAAGCGGCGGAGTTTCTCGCGGCCACGCTCCGCAAGTGGGGTTTTCTCACCGGGATCACCGAGGCCGCGCCCGGCCGGCCGAACGTCGTCGCCACCGGCGGGAACGGGCCGCGCTCGATCCTCCTCAACGGCCATCTCGACGTCGTCGGCACGGAGGGGATGTGGCACGCGCCGTTCGACGGCGAGATAAAGAACGGGCGCTTGTGGGGCCGCGGCTCCGCCGACATGAAGGCCGGCATCGCCGCGATGTGCGCGGCCGCGGTCCGCTCCTGGGACGCGGGCGACGACCTCCGCGTCACCATCGCCGCGGTGTGCGACGAGGAGTACGAGAGCATCGGTACCCGCGCGCTGCTCGCGAGCGGCATCGAAGCCGACGCCGCGATCGTCACCGAGCCGACCCGCCTCGCGATCGCGCCCGCGCACCGCGGTTTCGCCTGGATCGACATCGAGTTCGAGGGCGTCGCCGCGCACGGCAGCCGGTACGACATCGGCATGGACGCCATCACCCACGCGGGACTCCTCCTCGCCGAGCTCGACGTCTACAACGTCGCGGTCCTCACGCACCGCACGCACCCGCTCCTCGGCCACGCCTCGCTGCACGCGTCGCTCATCCGCGGCGGCACGGGAATGTCCACCTATCCCGAAGCGTGTGTGCTGTCCGTCGAGCGGCGGACGATTCCCCGCGAATCGGCCGGCTTCAAGTGGTCCGAGTGGCTGCAGTTCAGCCCGGCGAGCTTCGACGATTCCGATCCGCCCAAGCCCGACCCGCTGGCCGAGATCAACGCGGCGATCCGGCGCCTGAAGGAGCGCGTGCCCAACCTCAAGGCCACGGCCACCCTCAAGACCGCGCAGCTCCCCAGCGACGTCCCCGTCTCCGCGCCGATCGTGCGCGCGCTCGAAGCAGCGCTCGAGGACGAAGGCGAGGAGCCGCGCATCGAAGGTCTCACCGCCTGGACCGACGCCGCGCTGTTCAACGCCGCGGGGATCCCAGCGATCTGCTTCGGCCCCGGCGACATCGCCCTCGCCCACGCCGCCGAGGAGTATGTTCCGCTCGATGAGATCCAGACCGCTACTGCGGTACTGGCCCGCCTTCTCCATCGCTGGAGCGGTGAGGCGGTGATTAGTGATTAGTGATTAGTCACCCGTTCTGAGGCACTTACTAATCACTCATCACTAATCACTAATCACTGTCCGTAGATGTCCAACTTCACGCCCAATCAGTACGACGCCTTGGAGCGGGCAGTGCTCGACGCTCGTCGCATAGTCATCCGCCGCCGCGGCAGCGAGTTCTCCGTCATCCCGCAGAAGCTCGAAGGCACCTCCGGCCGCGAGCGGCTGTACGCCATCCACCCCACCACCGGCGAGACCATGAAGTTCTTCCTCGACGAGATCGACTCGTTCGAGGTCGTCTGGTGAGCGACGCTCCCGAGCCCGACCCGCGCGAGCTGCTCGCCGTCTACGCCGACGAGTCCTGCCTCGGCAACGGCCGCGAAGGCGAGAACCCCGGCGGCGCGGCTGGCGTGATCGAGTGGGTCAGCAAGAAAACGGGCAAGCGCAAGCGGTTCGACTACTGGATCTCCGAGCCCGCGACCACCAACAACCGGATGGCGCTCCGCTCGGTCATCGAGGCCTTCCGCGGCATCTCCAGCAGAGGCCGCAGCTTCGACGTCGTCTTCATCTCCGACTCCAAGTACATCATCGAGGGGATGTCCAGGTGGGTCCGCGCGTGGGAAGCCCGGGGTTGGACGCGCAAAACGGGCATCATCCTGAATCTCGAGCTCTGGAAACAAGCGGTTGAAGCCGTCCGTGCACACGATGTGCAATGGAAGTGGGTGCGGGGGCACGCCGGCCACCCGCAGAACGAGTACGCCAATTACATGGCGCTCCGGGCTGCCGCCGAGCAGTCGAGCTCGGACGGCCTGCAGCGCTCGCTGTTCGACGAGTGGATGGCCGGCAAAAAACCGGGCGTGAAAACGCTCGGCGACGTCGCGCCGTTTCCGACGGCGACAACATTCAAGGGTACGCGCAATGGATGACCTCGATCGCGTCTTTCAGCGGCTGGTGCAGAACATCAAGTCGCGCTCGCCCGAGCACCTCACGCTGCCGTTCACGGTCGCCGAGCTGTACGAGCAGCTGATTCCATACCGCCACAACCGGCGCGAGCTCGGCATCGAGACCAATCAGGATTACGAGCTCGCGGTGATGCGGCTGCTCTCCGGCGAGCGCGACTACATCGTCGGCGACGAAGCGATGCAGGACACGCTCAAGCGGGAGGTCTCGTCGGCGAACCCCGACACGGGCGCGTTCCGCGAGTTCGCGACCACGCAGATCTCGCTCTCGCCCGCCGCCCTGGAGAAGCAGCCCGACCGCGCGCGCGCCACTCCCGCCATGGCTCGGCCAGCCATGGCGCCGGCCGCCGCGGGAGCGACCGATACCGCCACGCTCGACCAGCGCGCGCCGATCGGCGATTCGCCGGCCGTCGCCGCGCGTCCCGCCCGCCCGCCGGCTTTCGGCGCGACCGGCGATACTGCCGAGCCGAAGGGATGCCGCTACTGCGGCGGCATTCTGCCCGAAGGGCGCGCCGTCACCTTCTGTCCGCACTGCGGCCAGAACCTTGCCCGCAACCAGTGCTCGGCGTGCGGCACCGAGATGGAGCAGGGCTGGAAATTCTGCATCGGGTGCGGCCGGCCCAACGCCTGACGCTTTTTTAACCGGGATCACGTCATGCCGAAGATCATTCGCCTCGCTCTGCTGGGTTTCGCCGCCGCGTCGATCGGCGCGTGTGCGTCCGCCGGCACGACCGCGCTGCCCGACGACGGCCGCGCCGGATCGGCCGACCAGACCGTGTCCGCCACGCAGACGTGGCCGATTCGAACGCGCGAGCACCTCGATCTCTGGCTGCACGGCTACGCGATGATTCAGGACGATACGTCGCTCGTGCCGCTGTTCAAGCGCGGCTACAAGACCGAGCTGCAGGGAATCCGGAGTCGCGCGAACATGTCCACCCAGCTCGACGCCAACATGGCGGCGCTCAGGGCGCGGTTCATCATCAATCCGCAGCTGGGCAACGCGCACTTTCTCCCGCTCCAGTTCGGCTCGCCCGATGACATGCGCGCCGCGATCAACATGTTCATCCAGGCCGACGGCGATCCGCGCCGCGCGACGTCGGAGGAGGGAGCGAACGCGATCGCGCTGCTCGCGCGCTACTTCCCCACCGGCCAGGACCGCGACTGGCTGCGCCTATTCTGGCAATCGCTCAACGAGGAGAGCGCGCGCTTTTATCACGACTACTGGCTGCGCGAGCAGGCCAACCGCGCGCTCGTGGCGCGCGCGATCGACGCGCTCTGGCAGCAGCACCGCCCCGCGCTCCAGACGTACATGAGCAACAGCCAGCAGGGGAACGGCACTGTCTTTCTCTCGCTCCCGCTCAACGGCGAGGGCCGCACGCTCGCGGCCGGCCGGAACAACACGCTCACCGCGGTGACCTTCCCCGCGAGCGAGAGCGAGGCGCGCGACGCGATCTACGTGATCGTGCACGAGCTGATGTTCGCCGCGGCCAACACGGCGGTGACCGACAACATCACCCCCACCGAGCAGCGCGAGGGGCTGGGCGACCGCTACATCGGCGCCGCTGCCGTCCGCAGCGGGTTGATGCTGATTCAGAAAACGATTCCGTCTCTGGCCGACGGCTACGCCCGCTACTATCTCCGCGCGGCGAACCGGTCGCCCGGGACGAATCCACAGACGACCCTGGCGAGCGTGTTCCCGCTGCCGGAGACGATCCGGACAGCTCTTACCCGGCAGCTCGACGTGGTGCTTGGAGGCATTTAAGTCCTACCCGGTTGAAGGGGAATCCAAGTACGGAGTGTGGCAGTTGGGAGTGCGGCAGTAGGAAGTGATTGTACTTCTCACTGATAACTCCTGACTGCCACACTCCGAACTTGGATTCCCCGCCAATGCCCTCGGATTCTCCGCAACGCTCCCTAGATTACGACGGCATGTCGCCCGACCCCAAGCCACCGGAATCCTCCTCCACCGAGATAGTAGGACGATCGCTCGACCGAGCCGCCCTCGACCGCGTCCTTGCCCGCGCGGCTGAGATTCAGCTCGCCGGCGCCGTCGGCGACACCGCCGAGTCCATCTCCGAAGACCAGATCATCGAGATCGGCAAGGAAGTCGGCCTCTCGCCCGGCGTCCTCCGCCAGGCGCTGGCCGAGGAGCGCACCCGCGTTCAGCTCATGGAAGAGAGCGGGCTCGTCGCCAAGATCGCCGGCCCGAGCTACGCGTCGGCCAGCCGCACCGTCGCCGGCGACCCAGCCAAGGTTCTCACGCTGCTCGACTCGTGGATGCAGGACAAGGAATGCCTCCAGGTCCAGCGCCGGTTCGGCGAGCGCATCGTGTGGGAGCCGCAGCGCGGCCTGTGGAGCGGGATCAAGCGCTCGGTCAACGTCGCCGGCCGCGGCTACGATCTCGTGCGCGCCGCGGCGGTGGCGGGGACCGTGTCGGAGGTCGCGCCGGGTCGCACGCACATCCGGATCGACGCCGACATGTCGCAGAGCCGCAAGGCGCGGGTCCGCAACGCGACGATCATCGGTGGGCTAGGCGTCGCGTTCGCCGGTACCGCCGCGCTGCTCGGCGTCGCGATCACGGCCGCGCCGATCTTCATCGTCGCCGGCGCGCTGGTCCCGCTGCTCGGCTTCGGCTCGGCAGCGTACGCCACGGCGGAAGGCCATCGCGCGGTGGCGCAGCGGGTTCAGCTCGCGATCGAGCAAGTGCTGGATCGCATTGAGCATGGGGAACTACGGCTTCCGGGGCGTGGGGCAGGCACGAATCGCTTAGCAGGCCCGAAGTAGGATGCGGGGGAATCCAAGTATGGAGTGTGGCAGTGAG
>JANLGX010000317.1 GCA_024654005.1 Gemmatimonadaceae bacterium
GGATCTGTCCCGACGGCTCCATCCTGCTGCGCAACACGCTCCGGAAGGAGAACGCCTTCTTCTCGTGGGACGTCCGCTTTACGCGCGGCTTCGAGAATCGCGGACGGGGCCGGCTCGAGGCGATCGTGGAAGTGTTCAACGTCACGAACTCGGACAACTTCCGCGACCCGGCGGCGACGTCGCTGCTGTTCAACTTCGACGGAACGATCAGGAGCGGGCTGGGTGACCCGCGCCAGATTCAGGCGGGGCTGCGCTGGATCATGTGATCGTTTGACGAGCGGGTCCGGCATCGCCGGGCCCGCTCGTGGAGGCGGACTGGATGTCCGGAAGCTCTGCATGTAGCTTCGCAGTCCAGGTTTCCGCTATCCGAGTCACCCGAAGGAGAGGACGGACATGAGGTATCTGCTCGCGCTCGCCGCTGCCGGACTCTCTCCGGCGATCGCCGCGGCCCAGACTCAACGGGTCGAAGTTCTCCCACCCGCGCAGCAGATCGCGCTGGCCGTGCTCCCCGCGCCGCCGGGGCTACGCGATGCGTCCACCGTGCTCGGTTATCGTCCCGATGGCCAGCTCGTGCGGTTGCGTGTGGGCGACAACGGCATCATCTGCCTGGCCGACGACCCGCGCGAGGCGCGCTTCCACTCCGCCTGCTACCACGAGTCGCTCGAGCCGTTCATGGCGCGCGGGCGCGAGATCCGGCGGATACACGGGCCGAACAAGCGCGAGCTCACCGACAGTCTGCGGCTGGCCGACATTCGCGCCGGGCGGATCAGGATGCCGGCGAGCGCGGTGCTCTACCAGATATTCGCGGCGGACGACAGCGTGGACGTGGCGACGGCGACGGTAAAGAGTCCGTCGTATCTGGACGTGGTGTACATCCCGGGAGGGACGCCGAAATCGACGGGCCTCACGACGGACGCGTTACGTGGCACGCCCTGGTTGATGTATCCGGGGAAGCCGTGGGCGCACATCATGATCGTGCGCTAAAAGCCACTGCCACGGAGAACTGACAAGCCTCGCGCTCCCAGCTGGTAGCTGCCAGCTGCGGGCTCTACGGTTACCTGGCCCGGGTGAGATTCCCGCAAGTGAGCACGTTGCTGAGCTGCGTGCCGCGACCGCGGTAGACGTTCACGTGGTACTGGCCCGTCGCGGGCATGGTGATCGCGAGTTCCATGTCCAGCTCACCGCGGCCGTTCGCTCCGATGTCGATGATGGGGAATCGCTCGACCGGGGCGATGGGCACCATGTCGCTGCCGCAGCGACCCGGTAAGATCGCCCACCGCAGCGCCGACCCGTCGTATCCGGTCGTCGACAGCGTCAGCCGGACGCGGGTTCGCTCGGATCCTGCCGGCGAGAGGTACATGTACCCCGTGGTTCTGTTACGAACCGTGGGCGCGACGCCGCCGGTTCGCTGCTGCGTGGCCTGGAGCGTCGCTTGCCACCGCACCGGGATGCCGGCCGCGGCGATCGCCGCCGCGCGATCGTTAGAAGAAGGGCGGGTCGGGGCGGGCTGAGCCCCGCAGCGTCCGGCGGCGCCGGACAACACGGCGAGAAGAAAAAGCGGCGTACCTGCGCGCAGCAAATGCATGGGCACCTGCCCGAAGCGTGGACGGCTCAGCCGGCCACTACCCGAATTGCTGCATGAATCATACGACGGGTTCCGGCGTCCGGCGAGGAGATAGTCAGTCGCTCAGTGGTCCAGTCGCAGCGCCTGCGCCGCGCGCACTTCGGGGAGGTTCGGGTCGAGGGCGATTGCGCTGTCGAGCGCTTGATTGAACAGGGAAGCGCGGCGCTGGTCGGCGGGATCGAGCGCCGCCCACCAGAAGCGCGCCTCGGCGAGCCGCGCGAAGGCCTGCGCGTAACGCGGGTCGAGCCTGACGGCTTCCTCGAACGCCTCGATCGCCGGTGTGAGGAACGGAGCGTTCGCGCTGTCCTGCCGGGAGCGGCGGAAATAATCGAGCCCGCGCACGTACGCTTCGCGCGCGGCCGGGACGCTCGTCGCGGGGGACGGAGGCGCGGCGGTGGTGTCCGCCGGCTGCGCGGAGCGCGACATGTAGTTCAACGCGGCGAGTCCGAGCGAGGTGGCGACGAGCAGGCCGATGACGGCGCGGCTCATCCACGGTGGTCGGGCCGGAGGCGCCGCAGGCTCCACGTCCGCGGTCACGCGCGCGTCCGGCGAGATGCGGTCCAGCTCGTCCACTATCTGGTCCGCCGACTGCGGTCGCGCCGTCGGGTCCTTCTCCATGCACCGCATCACGAGCTCGGCGAGCGCGGGCGGGATGTCCTCGCGCCGGCTCGCGAGCGGCGGGGGGGTTTTCGTGAGGTGCGCCGTGATCGCCTCGCGGTGCGATGCCGCCGGGAAGGGCAGCTGACCGGCAAGGAGGTGATACGCGGCGACGCCGAGCGAGTAGATGTCGGAGCGATGGTCGATCGCCGGATCGGCCGTGGCCTGCTCGGGCGAGATGTAGTCCGGCGTGCCGAGCGAAGTGCCGGCGACGGTGAGAGTCGAATCGCCCGGATCATCCTCGGGCTCGCGGGACGACGACAGCGCCTTGGCGACGCCGAAGTCGGTCACCATCGCGGCGCCGCCGGAAAGCAGGATGTTCGCCGGCTTGATGTCGCGGTGCACGACGCCTTCCTCGTGCGCGCGCGCGAGCGCGCAGGCGACGTCGCGCAGTATGCGGATCGCGCGGCGCACTTCGACGCGCTCGCCCCGCTCCAACAGGGCCCGCAGGGACTCGCCGCGCACGAAGGGCATGGTGAAATACGGCAGGCCGTCGGCCTCGCCCGCGCTCAGCACCGTCACGATGTTCGGATGCTGCAGTCGCGCGGCGAGCGCGATCTCACGGCGGAACCGGGTGATGGAGATCCCCGCGGCCAGCTCCGGCAGCAGCAGCTTCACGACGATGTCCCTTCCGAGCGAGCGATCGTGCGCCAGGAAGACGCGCGACATGCCGCCGCCGCCGAGCTCGCGCCGCAGCTCGTAGGTGGAGCCGAGCGACGCCGCCAGCTTCTGCGCGAGCGGGTCCGAGGCGGACGGATGCGGGCTGTCGGGGGATTTCACAGGCTACAAGCTACAACGTGGGGGGAGCGCCGCCGATCAGTCGGTCGCCTCGGAGCGAAGCTGGCGCTTCAGGTTCACCAGCGCCGTGCGCGCGTGCTTCGCGGCGTCCGACGAAGGGTGCGTAGCGATCAGCCGGCGCAGCTCGGAGACGGCGGCGTCGGGATTCGGCAGCGGACCCGTGTACAGATCGATCAGGCGGTTGGTCACGTACATGTGGTTCTCCGCCGGGAGATTCGGCCGCCGCTGCGCCTGGCGAAACAGCTCGGCCGCGCGCTCGAGGTCGCCGTGCTTGGTGTGCAGGTCGGCCGCGCGGATGACGACGGTGGCGCCGCCGGTGCCCGCCGCGGCGTGGCGCTCGAATGCGGCGATCGCTTCGGCGTATTGGCCGCTGGCCAGGAGCGATTCCTCGTACGATAAAGTCTCTTCGTACGTGCCCTGCG
>JANLGX010000323.1 GCA_024654005.1 Gemmatimonadaceae bacterium
TCAGACCGTGCTGCTGCGCGGCGTGAACGACGATCCCAAGGTGATGATGAAGCTGATGCACGAGCTGCTGAAGGCGCGCGTGCGGCCGTACTACATATACATGGCCGACCAGGTCGCCGGCGGCGAGCACTTCCGCACGACCGTGCAGAAGGGCTTGGAGATCATCCAGGCGCTGCGCGGGTGGACGAGCGGCTTGGCAGTACCGCAGTTCGTGATCGACGCGCCTGGTGGTGGGGGCAAGGTGCCGCTACTCCCGGAGTACGTCGAGGAGATCAATGACGACGAGGTGATCTTCCGGAACTTCGAGGGTCAGCGGTTCACGTACAAGCAGCCCAAGCCGTACGACGGGTCGGGCACCCCGGATATTGTCCCGATCGAGATCGCGGCGAAGAAGCAGCGGACGGCGGCGAAGAAGGCGAGCCGGCCGAGGCGGAGGAAGGCGTCGGGGGAGTAAACAAAAGGAACTACTACTATTAGTAGTTGACGGCCGCCCAAAAGGGCGGTCGTTTGTTTTGGATGAGGAGTTCGCTGCGCCTGTCAGCGACAATGCTGGGAAGACTGTTCGCCGGCGGGTTCAGCGGCCGGCGAAAGGGCTAGCGGGCTCGCCTTCGATCGGATAGTCAACGCGCCCCGGCGGCTGGAGGCCGCATCTTCCGCGCAAGTGGGCGATCTCGCTCTCATCAAAAAGGAGGAGTATGTCTCACGTTAATTGCCCGGGCCAAGTTGCGCTCGCGAACGGAGAAACCTGCGTATTCAATCCGCAGTCCTCGGAGCGGCGAATCAACATCCTCTGGCTCTTCATCATCGATGAGTGCCGCTATGATTGCGAGAATGGGTTCATGACCGTCACGTACTGGCGGCTGTTCGGGTTCACCGTCCGAAAGAGGAGCTCACGCCCCCTAGCGTGACGCATTTTCCTACAGGCCCACTCCCATGACAAGCACAGACGACAAGCTTCTGGCTGGCGTTGCCGGACTCCTGCTCATCCTGATTGTTGGAGCATTGTTCGGCAGGTTGCACGGAACTGAAGGCGCTGGTCTCAAGCCCGTTGGGGATCGCGTCGCGTGTGGCCTGCTCGCACTCCCGCTCATAAGCATCGCCGTGGCGTTCGCCTTCCCCACGGCTGGATTGGCGTGGATACTCGGAGCTCCGCTGCCGTTAGCCACTTATGTCCTGTTGCTCGCGGGTACAGAGTCCGGGTGGTCACTCGCCACTAGGTATTTCACGCGGAGCTTGATCGTAGGGGTTGGGATCATCTACGTAGCGATGGCCGTCGGCGCGTGGCTATCCCGTACATAATCCTTCTGTAGGGTCGCCCGGGATGCCAGTTGGGCCTCGAGATCATCCAGGCGCCAAGCGCAAAATCAAGGCAGGCGTTCCCGCAGCGGGCCAGCGGTTGTTCTCAAACGATCCCGCTACTCCATGAAGTACCGATATTGCTATTCCGCGTCGTCGCTTCGCGACGGGCTCCCCTCGCTCGCTGACCTCGTTCCGTAGTAATAGCCGATCGCCGCGCTCGCGAAACCGACCACGGGCGCCAGGATCGTCTTCGCCCAGTCGAACGCAGCGGTTCTTATCCCGGCTTCGCCAACGAAGACGAAGAGGAAAGGCACCAGAAGAACCGCAGCCAACAAAGTGAAGATGAATCGCGTGAGCGGCCGCACCACCTCAGCCCATCTCGCCGAATAAGGCTGCAGCGTGACGTCCACCCGCTCGCTTTTTTTAGCGGGTGTCGTGCTGAGATTCAGCTGTGAGTCGGTCGCATCCGGACTCATGAGGCTGACCTACTTGAGCAGGACAGACGTCGAGTGGTCGCCCTTTTTCAAGATGACTTCATCCGCTTCGGCCGCGTGTTTGAGCAGCGTCAAAGCCCGCCGAAATGCCTCCGACTTCGGGATTTGCAGAGCCTCCGCTACATCCTCCAGATCCTTTTCCACCCGGGGTGGGAGACTCACCGTATATCGCGAAACTTCCGCCATGTTAGCTCCAAGAAGAGGCCCATAACCGCCATGCCACGCGTCAATTACACGTCAATTATATGTATTCTTGACGCGTTCGTCAAGGGCAAACAGCCAGCAAAATCGTCCAATCGTGCCGGCCTCACGGCGCATCCCCACGGCGCGGCGAACAGCGGCGCCAGAGCCGTTCTGGTCCTCTTTCTCATGCTCCACTCCCGAGGCACGTCTAGCGTAGCTTCGTCAGAGCATCGCGCACTTTCCTGGCGTTGCCGGTCAGAAACTTCTCGACGTTGGCGCTCAGCAATACAGTCGGGTCGCCGCCGCCGTGATAGGCGGCTCCCATCGTTATCCTGTTCTGCCAGTGCACCAGTATCGCGTAACCCACCTTCCGTTGATTCGGCCGATCGCTCCAGACGGCAGCGAGCGATCCGCCGAAACCACGCGTGAAATAGCCCAGCGCCTCGAGGACCAGCGCGCTCCTGAGCCGCTCATCGCCGCTCGTGGCGTATGCGAACGCGGCGGAAGGGTGCAGCAATATCAGCTGCGAGGACGGCGGCTCGTTGTACCCACGCTGCTCACGCTGTTTGTACAACGCACTGTTGAGCAGAAGCTCCCAGGGAAACTGTGACGGCGTGCGGTTGAAATAATTCTCCCAGCGCTTGTCGAGCGCGGTGACGTACTCCACGATCGCGACGCGGGTCGGCGAGAGCAGCACGCCGTTGATCCTCCGCACCAGCGTCGCATCCGTCACGATCTCGACGGCTTCCGCAAGGCCCTCCGCGCACGCCCGAGCGCCGCGAGCGCACGCCTGCTCCACGCTCGCGTCGATCTCGATCGCGTACGGCGTGTCGAGGAACAGTCCTCCGCCGCCCTCTTCATATGTCCAATGCGCCGGCTCCGACCGGGCGATGGCGTCGAGCCCGACCACCGCGATCCACGCGTCGATCCGCTCCATCAGGCGATTCAGATTCCCGCTCTCCCCCGCGCTGGCGGCCGAGTTTCGGATCGCGGTGAGAAGCTCGACCGCTCCCTGTGCGCTCGGCGCGGACCGCCAAGCGTTGAACTGAACGCAGCTCGCCGACGAGCACCTGTTGCCGCCGAGGCAGTCAGCGATGTCCAGGCGCCGCAGCTCCGCGTCGGCTGCGTCCGCCGTCGTGATATCCACGGCGGTGACGCACTGCGCGCCCGCCGCGACTGGAGCGCCGGCCAGCGCGATCGCGACAGCGACGAGCCAGATCCCAAGCTGCTTGTTCATGCAACGTCCTCCGCGATCAGTGAGTGCAAGTCATCCCATATCTTTTTGAACGACTTCCACGACTCGTCCATCTTCGGCGCTATCTCGCTCAGCTTTCCCTTCACCTTCGCCGCCTTCTGGTTGGTCATCGTGCCGAACGGCTTGAAGGCGTCGATCGCGTCCTTCTCCTGCTGCTTGGTTATCCGCCGCTCTCCGGCGAGCGCGCGGAAGAGCGGAATGTGCGCCGCTGGGTTGCGCAGGTAATGGCAGACGTCGTGCACGTTCACCTGGTGGATGTGCTCGACCTCGACATACTCGTATCGGCCCGCGGCGACGGTTTCAGCGTCCGGCCAGTTCTGCGGCCGGAACATCCGCGGAATGGTGAACGGGTCCAGGAAATGGCGCACGTTGAGGAAACGGAGACAGCTCCGTCCGCTCTGCCCCGGGCGTCCCGGCTGAACGGCCGACCGGTACACGTCGAACCCGTGCTCCAGCACGCGGCTGACGTTTGCCACCATCGCGATCACCTGCGCTTGCTCGATCCGCGGATCGAACGGGCTCACCGGTAAGCCGGGGACGTTGCCCACCGCAAGCATGTCCAGCGCATCGTGCGCGACCGCGGTCCCGAGCGAGTGCGCGATCACGGACCACTTGGACTGCTGATGCTCGTCGTACTGCCGGGCGACACCCTCGACGATCTGCTTCGCCACGTGCACGATCACTCGCTGCCGCACGGTGGCGGAGAGCCGGTACAGCAGCACGTCGGCGGCGTGCGACCAGACGAAGTTCCCATCGGTCTTGCCCGCCCCCTTCAGCCAGCCGACGAGACTGCCGACTTCATCGGCTCCGACTTGATCCGCCAGCGTGCCCAACGCGTTGGCTTCGTCCTGCCACCGCGTGACGATCTCCTGCATTATCGGATCGTAGTGGACCATTTCGATGTCGAACTGGTCGGCGAACGGGACGGCGGCGAGCTTCGGGTACGTCGTCCACGCCGTGACGAGCACGTCTCGCACCTCGTTCGCCCACGCGTCGCCGTCGTACGCCCCCATTCCGTGAACCAGAAACAGCTTGTGACGCATTCGCTCCAGTCTCCTCGCGAAAGAGTTCCGCTCGCGAATCAGGCGAGCGCGGCCACGATCCGGCTGCGCTGCGGCTCCGGAACGTCGGGCGGGCAGGTGCCGATGAGCGCGTGATGCAGCACGCCCGATATCAGCGGACCTTCCCAGTATTCGGTATGCGCCGTGCCGGGATTCCTGCTGCCACGGTTCTCTATGTTGCACACGCCCTGTCCCGGCGGCGGCTGCGGCTGGTCGTAGTAGCCGAGTGGCCCGCTGATCCAATCCGAGCGCGACCAGACGTTGACCCAGCGGCAGCGCCTGTTGTCGTAATTCTGGATCAAGGGCTGCACCGCGGACGCGAGCTTCTCGCGCGCGGTCACCTCCAGCGCGTTTCGCTGAGTGCGGAAGATGAACGCCGTCTTGTCCAGCGGAGACCCGAAGGTGAGGAGCAGCCTGGTCCGGTTGACCACGTCGTACTGGTGCGCACGCGAGCCCGCTCCCCAGCCTTCCGGGCTCGCGTCCCGGTTCATAGCGTCGTTCAGCGTGTCATAGGCGAGGACGGAGCCGAGCGAGTGTCCGACGACCATGACGCGATCGTACAGCGGCCGGTCGCTGCCCGGCGCGCGCACCGCGTAGATGAAACGGGCCGCGCTTCTCCCCCGCTCCTGGATCGCGCGGCGGATCTCCTCGAACTTGCTGACCTTGAAGGGAGCGACGTACGCGGCCACATCCCCGCCGAATTCGATTAGGAAGCCGCGCATCACCCGGAGGAATGCGAACGCTTCCCCACCGAGGAGGATCACGGCCAGCACAGCGCGAGGCCAGTTTTTTACCGGGTCTTCGGCCGCCGGCAGGAGCCAGCACCGATACATCAGGTATCCGGCGACCGCCGTGATCACGATGGACGCGATCGCCGCAATCACCGTCAGGGCCGCGCTCCCCCAGCGTCGCCAACTTTTCGATGCCATCATCCCGGGCTGCGCATCGGTGGCGGACTTCGGCCGCCCCGTGTCCGCACCGACGCCGGCGGCACGCGCGGCGATCATCGCGATCAGAAAGGAGACCAGGATGACGACGCCAATCGAGAGCGCAACCGTGGCGGCGCCTGCGATCTCCCGATCCGCGCCGGCCGCGCGCAGCCTGTCCGCGGTGATGAAGAGCGGGAGCACCGTGACCGCCGCGAACGCCGTGGACACGAGCAGGAGAACCCAGAGCGCGAGTCCGAGCTGCCATATGCGGCGCGCGGGAATCTCGAACTCCTGCCTTCCGCCGAACATGGAGCGATTGAAGACACCGTCGCGCCACGCGAACCGCAGCCCGCCCAGACCCGCGTCCACGAAGAATCGCAGCGTTTCGCGGAGAGTGACGCGCCCCTCGGTGAGCGGCGCCCAGTATGCTTCGTAGAAGTGGACGCTCGCCCGGCTCCCGTCCGATTTCTTCAGGTTCAGCTCGGCGCGTGCATGAAAGTTCCCGGCGTCCGGCTGGAGTGCGACGCTTATGTCTGGATCCAACGCGGTTTTGCACCGTACGGCGGTGGCGAACACCGCGCGGGCGAGATCGTCGAGCGTGCCGAAACGGACCTGCTGTCCCATTCCGTGGCAGACGAGTACCGCGACGTGTTCGGCAGGCGCTTCTGTGGCCGTCGCGCGCGGACGCTCAGCCGTTTCCGGCGGTGCGTCCGGAGTGAAGAACGGCTGCGGGACCGGCGGAGAGATCAAGCGCGATCCTGCGAAACCACGTCCGTAGTGACAGACACGACACCTCCGCCGGTGCAAGCCTTCGACGTGTCCGCGCCTTAGCGCGCGCGTCGTCCTTCATGGCCCGCCAGATAGTGTTCGGCGGCGTCACGCTAGTCAACTACTAATGGTAGTAGTCCGGATGTCGCGGGCAGACGACCTGACTACGAGATTGCGGCATGCGTTGAGCCGCGGTGGCCGCTGCCGGAGTACGTCGAGGAGATCAATGACGACGAGGTGATCTTCCGGAACTTCCAGGGTCAGCGGTTCACTTACAAGCAGCCCAAGGTGAGGCCCCTGGCAAGACCTTGAAAATCGAAGAGATACATTTAATATTTCAATATGGCCGGAAATGCCTTCGTTGCCCGCCCACATCCGCTCGCGAAGCTCAGGGCGGCCCTTCGCCGAAGCCCCGTCGTCGCCCTCCTCGGGCCCCGGCAGAGCGGCAAGACCACCACCGCCCGGCTGATCCTCCCGGCAGACTCACCGAATTATTTCGACCTGGAAGACCCACAAGGGCTTGCCCGGCTCGAGCAACCCATGACCGCCCTGGCAGAACTCCGCGGTACGGTCGTGATCGATGAAATCCAGCGCCGGCCTGAGCTCTTTCCGGTGCTTCGCGTGCTGGCCGACCGTCACCCCCGCCAGGCACGATTCCTCGTGCTGGGAAGTGCCTCGCCGGATCTTCTCAGACAGTCGTCAGAAAGTCTGGCCGGCCGCATGGAAACCCTCACGATTGGCGGCTTCAGACTCGATGAGTTGGGTGAGAATGCCTTGATGAAACACTGGCGCCGGGGAGGGTTTCCGGTCGCGTACCTTGCGCGCACCGAAACCAACAGCCTGCATTGGAGGGAACAGTTCGTCCGCACCCTTCTCGAGCGCGATCTGCCCCAGCTCGGCGTGCGCATTCCTTCGACGGCTCTGCTTCGATTCTGGACCATGCTCGCGCATTATCACGGGAATATCTGGAATGCCGCCGAACCGGCGCGGTCACTCGGGATCAGTCAGCCAACGGTGCGGCAATACCTCGATCTTCTCACGGACGTCTTCATGCTACGGCAGTTGCAGCCATGGCATGAAAACCTGCTGAAGAGACAGGTGAAGGCGCCGAAGATCTACGTTCGCGACACCGGGCTCCTGCACCAACTGCTTGGCATTCGCACCGAACGCGACCTGATGACTCACCCCAAGCTGGGTAGCTCGTGGGAAGGTTATGCGGTGGAGGAAGTGATAAAGCTCACCGAACCGGACCACGCCTATTACTGGGCGACGCATGCGGGCGCCGAGCTCGATCTCCTGCTGTTCAAGAACGGGCGGCGATACGGAGTGGAGATCAAGCGGGAAGACGCTCCACGACTTACACCGTCGATGCGTATTGCGCTCGAGGATCTGAAACTGGATCATCTTTCAGTGCTCTATCCGGGCGAACGCTCCTACACGCTGGGCCCGCGAGTGTCGGTGATCCCCCTGCGCGTAGTGGGCAAAGGCGGCCCGCGAGCGATTCCCAGAATCCTCGTCGGCGGGATACGGTAGAATGCCGGCCGGGAGCTGAGGCCATTAGCTGGAAAACGTGTACGTCCTGCCGGGAGGCATTCGAAACAGAGATGTACGTCTGGTACGGAACCAATGAATACAACTTTGAGAAGCTGGAAAGTCCTCCAAAATTTCGCCCGACGTTCTGTGCCGGCGGTAGGGTGCCGGCTAACCGCCAACCGATGAAGAAACCAGGGTAACCCGTGAAGCGGAACATGGACGGTGATGGTACGTAGCTCGAGGAAGCTCTTCGTTGTCCTGGCGCTTTGCATCTGCGCGTCGACACATGCCTCGGCCCAGGCGCAACGCCTCATGCCGGCCGATTTCGTCGTGGCAGGGATCCCGGACAACTACCCCTACCTCGATGTTGAGACGGATACTGCTCGAATACGGCAGGCTTGGGGACGCCCAATCGCGATTCATCTAAATGAAACCAAACCCGGCGACACCCTGACGACATGGGAGTACGACGGCGTGATGGTGACATTCGGGTCCATCTCCCGCCTCGGCATTACCCTCACGTCGCCACGTATCGCTACTTACCGCGGATTACGCGTGGGCGACTGCGAGCAGCGCGTCCGCGCGCTATACGGCCTTCCATCCTGGCGCGAGGAGCTCGACTGGATTTACGAAGACCCGCGGGAGCGGCTGCACGTCATCCGTGTGACCGTCCGGGACGGGCGCGTACAGGAGATCTACATCGGAAGCCTGTGGGACTGATGCGGCTGAAGGACCGCGAATGACCAGACCAAGGCTCGCGTGGCCCTGATACAGCTTCGACCTTGTATCGAGCTGTATGCGGCGGTATCTTGCGGTGTACACTTCTCCCGGGGGATCCAATGGCCAAGTCAAGCCGTGTGCTGAGGCGCAAGAACATGCTGATGGATCAGCGCAAGCTGGACGCCGCGAAAGCCGCCCTCGGCACCGACACTGAAACCGCCGCGGTGGACGCGGCTCTGGATCTCGTCGTGTTCCGCACGGAGGTGTTCCACGCGTTGGATCAACTGGCGGCAGCTGGTGGGCTGGCCTCCATAGAGCCGATCCGCCGCGCTGGTTGATCTACACTCTCGACACGAACGTCTTCGTTGACGCGCTCCGTCAACCATCGGAGCTGGAGCATCTGAAGACATTTCTTAACTGGGCTCTCCCGTCTACGGTCCTTTCTAGTATCGTGGCGGCCGAATTGACGGCGGGGGCACGGACCGGCGAAGCGCGGCGCGTGCTCGACCATGTGTTCCTGGAAGCGTTCGAGCGGCGCGGGCGTATTGTTGCGCCTTCGGCTGCGGCGTGGCGTCGCGCCGGTGCGCTCCTCACTCGAGTCGAGACTGCCGGACTTGGCGCGAGTCGGCAGAACGACGCGCTTCTGGCCGTCCAGGCTCGGGAGCGTGGTTGGATGGTTGTCACCAGAGATCGGGATTTTCAGACTCTCCGCACCCTGGTCAGCGGCCTGCGGGTCGCGGCGCCATTTCCGGAGCGGCCTGAATGAGCACCTGAGCCCAAGTACACGCACTTCTACCATCCCGACGAGCTGACGCCGACCGCCGTGGCCGCGCTGGACCGGCTGTCGAAGACCGGCATGTCGCTGGGCTGTCAGACCGTGCTGCTGCGCGGCGTGAACGACGATCCCAAGGTGATGATGAAGCTGATGCACGAGCTGCTGAAGGCGCGCG
>JANLGX010000326.1 GCA_024654005.1 Gemmatimonadaceae bacterium
CCAAGGTCAGGGTGCGCATGGGCAACGGTCAGCAGTTCTCCCCATACGGGGTGCACGGATCTGGGTGAAGAACCGCGTTGGCGATCCACACAACCGCGAACAGCGCGATCACCCCCACCACGACAACCGTGGCGGAAATCACTATCCAACGGACGCCCTGCTTCATCCTTACAGCATACAACGCTTCCCCAGGAGTCAGCCAAATATGCCGAGACAGAGAGGCGAACCGAAGCCACGCTACCGGGTGCCCGGCAAGGGCCAGCCCGCCTATCTAGAGGGCGATGAGGCTGAGGCCGCACGCGCCGCCGACCGGTCCAAGAAGGCCGCCGTGAAGATCCGTGACCGGCCGACCCCGGCGCAGATCCTCGGGAAGCCCGTCAAGACAAAGGTGAAGTCGAAGCCACGGGCGAAGCCTGCCCCGAGCCGTCCTGCTGTCGGGTCGGGTACCGCTGCGCGCGCGCCTGCCGTGACCGCTGGTGCAGGACCGGCAGCCTCCCCCACCCCGACCGCGTCCGCCCCGTCCGGCTACGCCGGTTCCACACCGCAGCAGCTTGCCGCGCAAGCACGAGCGCAGATCGCGGCTATCCTCGGCCCGCAGATCGCGTCGACCAACACCGCCTACCAGAACCAGGGGGCCGGGCTGAACGCCGCTTACGGTGCGGTCGCGCAGATGCAGGAAGGGATCGCGCCCGCGATCCAGGGCACCTACGATGCCGCGTCCGCACGGCAGGCGGTGATCGGGAAGGGTTACGCGGACGGCTTCAAGATGGCGTCCGAAGGGGCGGCGGAAGGGCTGAACAGTCTCCTCGATCCGGGTTCCCCGCAGACGATCACACCGGCCGGGCAGTCCGGCGCGAACGCCCTCTACGGATTGGGAGGCGCGCTCCCGGCGGGCGAGTTGAACGCTCAGGGTGCCGCGTTCGCGAGCGCCGCCGAGTACCTGCCTATGCAGTCACGGCAACTCGGCTTGGACTCGTTGAAAGCATCGGAGCTGGGCAGGGTGCAAGCGGTCCGGGAGTTGCAGGCGCAACGGCCGAAGCTGATGCAGGACGCATTGGCCGGACTACAGGGCGCTGAGGCTCAGAAGGAAGCTCTCTCGATCAACCGTGCGATCGCCGCCCGTGAGGGGTACATCGACGAGACCGGGCAGACACCGGAGGGCAACTGGACGTTCGACTCGCGCATGAAGATCATCCAGACGACCGGTGTTGACCCGGTAACCGGTCAGCGCGTGCAGAAGGTCGTGGACCCGAAAGTCACAAGCCCGAAGGAACGACGGGACGCGATCGCGTTCGCGAACTCAACCGCCGCCGAAGCGTTCAACGGGGTGTACGCGAAGGACGGCAGCCCCGTCAGCGAGCGTGTCCCCTACCAGACCGCGCTGTTCGACCTGATGAACGCGGGCACGCCGCTCGCTATCGCCCAGCGTGCGCTCGACCGTTTCTGGAAGCAGAGCGCGAAGGGCGTGAAGGTCGAGATGATCACGATTGGGAAGCGGCGGATCCCGTTCCTGTATTTCCCGGAGTGGGAGACACCGGGGCAGGGCAGGCCGTTGGTTCCGATCCAGTCGCGCGGGAAGAGGAAGTAGCGTGGGCCTCTACTCCGGTGGTTCGCTCACGCAGGGCGGCCTTTACGGTGGCGGCACGGCCGCCGGCCGGCCGAAAGCGAAGAAAGAACCTAGCGGTGTCGGCGGGTTCGTGCAGAACCTCGGTAGCGACGTCACCGATGCGGTCATGGGGCTCGGCCCCGGCCTGTACAAGGCTGTCACCGATCCGGTAGAAACGGCGAAGGCGATCGGGGGCGCGTACAAGCAGACGTACGGGCCGCTGTTCTCCGGGGACTACGGCAAGTTCTTCGGTGAGGTGTACAAGCATCCGCTTGGGCCTCTACTCGACCTCGCGACGGTCGTCACGTTGGG
>JANLGX010000327.1 GCA_024654005.1 Gemmatimonadaceae bacterium
CTCGACGACATGAGCCGCCCCGGCATCCCCAACCTTCTCGCGCGGCTGCTGTTGCGCGGCACCGCGCGGAAAACTCCGGCGCAGCTCGAGGACGCGATGAAATCGCTGGGCGCCGACATCTCCATCTCCGTGCGCAACGAGCACTTTGTGGTGTCGGGCCGGACGCTCGCGCGCAACTTCCAGCAGACGATCGATCTGGTGGAGGAGATCCTGCTTGAGCCGCGCTGGGACGCGGAGGAGCTCGCGCTCCAGAAGACGGCCGTGATCAGCCAGATCCAGAGCCGCAAGGTCCAGCCCAACGCGATCGCGGCGCGCGCGTTCGACATCGCGACGTACGGCGAGGGGCACATCTACTCACGCAACCCTCTTGGCACGGAGACGTCGGTCGCTTCGCTCACCATGGACGACCTCAAGCGCTTCCATTCGGCGAACCTCGCGCCGAACATCGCGAGCTTCCGCGTCGTGGGGTCGGTGGAGAAGGCGCGCGTCGAGGCCGTGCTGCAGGACCTGGGCAGCAAGTGGCAGCGGCGCAGTGTGTCCATCCCGAGCTATCCCGCTCCGCAGGCACCGGCGACGTCGAAGCTCTACTTCTATGATGTACCCGGCGCGGCGCAATCGATCTTTGCCTTCGGCTATCCGGCGCCTGCGCGAGCGGACGCGGATTTCTACCCGGCGACCGCGATGAACTACATCCTCGGCGGAGGCGGGTTCGCGTCGCGGTTCACGCAGCAGCTGCGAGAAGGGAAGGGATACACCTACGGCATCCGGTCAGGCTTCTTCGGCGGGATCCGGCACGGGACGTTCGAGATTACGAGCGGTGTCCGGTCGAACGTCACCCTGGAAGCGGCCGAGCTGGTGAGGTCAATACTCGCCGACTTCGGCTCGACTTTCACGGAGGCCGATCTCGAGGTCACCCGGAGCGCACTCACCAAGGGACGCGTGCGCACGTTCGAAACGCCAGCGGCAAAGCTGAACTACCTGGCCGCCATCGCTGATTACGGTCTCCCGGTCGATTACCCGCAGCGGGAGCAGGCGGTGATCGAGGCGCTGAGCGTCGCGCAGGTGCAGGCCCTCGCCGGCCGGTACGTGCGGCCCGCGGCGATGACGTATGTCGTCGTAGGCGACGCGGCGACGCAGGCGAAGCGTCTGGAGGCGCTCGGCCTCGGCGCGCCCGTCATGATCAACGAGGTGGTGGGACGGTTGGACAACTAGGCGGGCGGGCGCGAGCGGCATCCCAGCGGTCTTGACTTCTCGCCATCTATGTTGCAAATTCTCGGCAACTATGAGCAATCGCCGAGGAAAAGTAACACAAGACGGGCCTCTCAACCGGGTCCGAAAAATTGTTGCCACACGGGGCATCGTCCGGCCGCGAGAGCTGGAGCGTGGCGGAGTGAGCCGGACTCAGCTTCAGCGCCTTGTCGAGCGTGGCGAGGTCGAACGGCTGGGACGTGGTCTCTACGCGCTCGCGGGGAAACCGCGCGATGAGCGACAGGACTTGGCCGAAGCCGCTCGCCGCGTCCCCGCCGGCATCGTCTGCCTTCTTTCAGCGCTTCGATTCCACGACCTCACGACGCAGGATCCGTTCGAGGTATGGATGGCGGTCGGTCACAAGGCATGGCGTTCCCAGGTCGATCATCCTCCGCTCCGGCTGGTCTTTCTAACTGGCCGAGCGCTCACCGAGGGAATCGAGTCGCACAAGGTGAATGGCGTCGGAGTGCGAGTGTTCAGCGCGGCGAAAACGGTGGCCGACTGCTTCAAGTTCCGGAACAAGATCGGGATCGACGTTGCCGTGGAAGCACTGCGCGAGTTCCGGCGACTCCATCCCAAGGAGCTCCAGGCAGTCTGGGACTTCGCCCGCGTCGATCGTGTGGCGCGCGTGATTCAGCCGTATCTCGACAGTCTGTAATGGCCGCACGTCCGGTCCCGCGTGATCTTGCCGCGTCTGTCCGCGCGCGGCTTCACAATGTCGCGAAAGCGCGCAACGTCGAATTGCAGCTTGTGCTGTCGGAGTTTGCGGTCGAACGTCTGCTCTACCGGCTTGGCGTCTCCTCGCACGCGAACGAATTTGTCCTGAAAGGTGCGATGCTGTTCCGGCTTTGGACGGCTCAACGGGGGCGGGCAACGTGGGACCTCGACCTGCTCGGGCGTGGAGGAAGCACCGTCGGAAGCGTGGTCGCGACCGTCCAGAACGTCTGCTCCATTCCAGCGGAAGATGGAATTCGATTCGACGCCGATTCGATTCGCGGCGAGGTGATCCGCGGTTCTGACGAAGACGCCGGCGTTCGTGTGCGCCTGGTCGCGCACTTGGCAAATGCCCGTATTCCCGTGCAGATAGACGTCGGTTTTGGCGATGTCGTGACGCCTCGGGAATTGCTCGTCACTTATCCGACTCTGCTGGACCTCCCGGCGCCGTGCATTCTGGCATATCCCCGCGAGACGGTCATAGCCGAAAAGCTCGAGGCGATCGTGTCTCTGGGGATCACGACAAGCCGGATGAAGGACTTCTACGATCTCCGCGTTCTGGCCTGGTCATTCCCGTTCGAGGGAGCATCACTGG
>JANLGX010000334.1 GCA_024654005.1 Gemmatimonadaceae bacterium
GCCAACCCCGGCGATTTATCCGGCGCAGCGGCGATCCTGTCCGGGAAGTCGAACAGTAACCAGTATTCGCTACCCCTCACTAATGAGACTGTGCAGGCTGGCGACCCACTCACCCGGCTCAACCAAGCAACCGGAGCCGTGGATAAAGTGGTTCCTACTCCCGTCGCTACCCCTCGACCGCAGACGGCAGAGGATTTGGCTGCCCTGCCCAGCGGAACAACTTACATAGCGCCTGACGGGTCAACCAGAACGAAACGATAACTATGCCTACAAATTTCTGGGATGCCGATCCGGTAATAGCAAACCTCACGGGGGCTAAAGAGTTTTGGAAAGCTGACCCCCCCGTAGTGGATCCTAACGCCCCTGGACCGTTCAAGCGCGGCTTGAAGACTGGTGTGTCTGATCTTAAAACCATCGGTGGCGGCGTAATGCAGTACGCTGGCCGTGGCCTCGGCGCCAAGTCACTCGAACAGTATGGGCAGGAAGTCGGTCAGAACGCTGCTGCCGAGTCAGCCCCTTACCGCATGCAGGTCGAGGATGTGGGTAAGGCGTTCGATCAGGGTATTGGCCCCGGCCTCGGTGCCGTTGCCGACCTGGTTACGTACACGGCAGGTAACCAGCTACCTATGCTGGCTACAGCGGTCCTCGGCGGTGGCGTTGGTCGCCTTGCCGCCATACCGTTCATGGCTAAGGCAGCAGAGGGTGCTACTGCTGTCGAGAAGGCACTTGCTCTCCGCAAGGCCGCGAAGGTCGCAGATGTTGGCTCAGAACTCGGTGTATTTGGCTCGTCAACCGCGATGGAGTTGGGGCAGATTGCCCCTGAAGGCCTGAAGCCTGAGAACGACGCATCCATGATGCAGATGGCACTTGGTGCGCTGCTGTCCGGCGCGACCGACACGGTGGCACCCGTCTACCTCGCCCGCAAGCTCGGTCTTATTGGCGCTGCCGAACATGCGCTCTTACCGCGCAAGGCAGGTTTCGGTGCTATCGCAAAGGATGCCGGCACTACTGCCCTGAAGGTTGGTGGCTTCGAGGCTGGGCAGGAGACCTTGCAATCATACATCGAGCGTCTGTCTGCCAACCAACCAACTACCGGCGCGGAGGCGAACAGCGACTATCTCAACTCTGCTGTGATGGGCGGCATCATGGGCGGCTTGAGCGGCGGTGTTGCCGGTGGCGTACACGCAATGCGGTCGCCTATTCAAGAAGCTCCTGTTGTACCGCCAACAGAACCTGTAGCCCCTGCTGCGGAGCCTGCTGCTGTATCACCAGTAGATGCAGCGCTCGCGCACCAGGCAGAGCTGACGACAGCGCACCAGGCAGCAACCGAGCAAGTGACAACGCTTGAGGCACAGGTACGCGACACCCAGACACAGCGCGACGCCACAACGGCCAAACTGGCTGAACTGACAGCCGAGACCAAGCTGCCGTTCGACCAGCGCCGCGCCAAGTCAGTCATCCTCGCGGAGCGCAAGACGGTGCAGGCGCAAGCCAAGGAGCTGAAGGCCGCCGCTGACCCGTTGGAAGAGCAGTACCATGCTGCCAGGCAGGCAGTGGAGACTCTCACGCCCCAACTCGAACAGGCAGCCCAGTCGGCCAGCTACCAGCAGACCTTGGCCACGACTCCGGCAGAACTTAACCCCGACATCCAGTTCAAGGAAGCACCGCCTGCCTCGGACATCATCGAGACCACCCCGCCTGTCTCTGACACGACTGCGGCTGAGACCGCCGTGGCGAAGGTCAAGCGCGGGTTGGGCATGCTGGTATCCAGCCGCGAAGCCAAGCTCGCTCCGGTAGCTGACGTGCGCACGCAGGCACTCGAAGTGGTTGGCAAGCGCGCAAGAGAAACAACCAAGACGGTGGGCGAGCAGACCCGCCAGGGTGCTGTCGAGACCGCTGCCGTGCAAGCGGCACAGCCGAGCATCAAGGAGCTGGTCGCTGCCAAGAACCTCAAGCCCGGCGGGCAGGAGAAGCTCACCGTCGTGCTTACCAACGCACTGAATGACATCGCCAAGACCGCCGCTGCCCTGCCTACCACCGAGGAAGCGCAAGCGCATATTCAGGCTGAAGTGCCTAAGGTGCTCAAGGGGCGTGTTGCCGCGCAGGACGCGCAAGAGGTTGCTTCGATAATGAGTGACGCGGTGGGGCAGTCGCACACGCTGTACTCGAAGGGGGCAACAGAGAGTGATTCGTGGCAATTAACTCGCGAGCAATACTTCAACGATCCAATGCGTGTCAAGCGCGACGTGCTCGGAGACCAGCCGGCGTCCCACATCGTCAAATATGAGTACCTCGATCCGTCAGGAGCGGGGCCGTTCAAAGGTAGCATGGCGAGCAAGACGCCCATGAAGTCAGGGGCGGTAGTTGCTGCGCCATTTGGGGCTGCTCGTGTCGTTTCAAGCGCGAGGGCGAAGCCTGCGGACGTGAGTGTCAACTCGCTGTATGACGAAGCCAAGGCATTCCATGCGCGCGTAGTGGCTGATGCCGTTGCAGTAGGCAAGCCGGTCCCTGCTGAAGTGCTGGCAGATTACCCTGCCGCCCAAGAGTCCCACGCCGCCCTGACTCAGACTGAGTTCGAGAAGTTCCCTCAAGTCGCCCAGGAAGCTGCGATCGATGCCTACAACGAGGTGATGACCAGCGTTGGCACCCGGCTGCGGTCGAGGCTTACGTCCCTGATTGGCGATGACCCTAGCCTCGTAGTCCAGACGTTCACCGCTAAGCAGGGTGAAGCGATCGGTGCGTATACCCGCGTTGACAAATACAAGTCTGTCATCTCGATGGCGCTCAACGCCAAGGATGGCCTGTCGATAGCAGACCACGAGGGCTTCCACTACATCGAGGACAAGATACTCACCAGCGCGGAGCGGCGCATCATCGCCAACGCGCTGAAGGAAGGGCGACCTGTTTATGAACGGCTGATGGAGAGAGTGCGCCAGTACGACCGGGAGAACGCTCGGGAGAACAGGACGAATCTCGCCGATGAAGTATCCGGAACGCCTGCCGAGGCGCGCGCGTATGCGTTCGAGTTCTGGCGCAGGGGCGAGTTGCAGGTTGAAGGGGCGCTCAACCGCGTGTTCGAGAAGCTCCGCCAGTTCTTCGAGAAGGTGGCGAACCTCGTCAAGGGCTTGGGCTTCACCTCCATGGAAGACATCTTCAACTCGCTCGACCGTAGCCAGTTCGCGGAACGCAAGCGCGGCAGCCGAGGGTTGAGCGAGACCGAGCGCCTGCCGCTCCGCACGATAATGTACAGCAAGGTCAGGGATGGGGTGTACAGCTTGCGCGCCGAGGCTGCCGATGGCCGAATGGTCGTAGGCGAAGGGGCACTGTCCGCCGCGTCTGTCGAGATGGTCGTGGGCGAGAGTACGTTCAGGAAAATAGAAGCTGGTGCAGGGGTCAAGCTCGAAGGCGGGTGGAACCAGCTCACCGGGAGCAACCTCACCGCACGCCCCGGCGAAGGGGTAACCTTGTACTCCGCCGAGGAAACCGCAGCTTGGTACCGCTCCATGCTGACTGAACAAGTTACTGCACTGCCTACAAAGGCCGCCTCTGCGCAGGGGTGGAAAGACCAGATCAAAGGCTTGGTAGCCAAGGGGCTGGTCAGGCAGACAGAGATCGATGCTGTGGGGCTGAACGAGTTCCTAGACCTCCAGCAAGGGAAGGTGAGCAAGGATGCTGTGACTGCGTTCCTGCGCGAGAACGGGGTGCAGGTGCAGGATGTGATGCTTGAGGCAGACCCAAGAACAGGACTTAGTGCAACTCAATTCAGAAACCTGACCGACGAACAAAAACAACAATTGCCAGGATACGACTACGCTGATGACATGACGTTCGTGGTAATGCGCGGTGACCAGCCTTTGCATTTAAGCGATCAAGGGTATGGTGGCAAGCCGTCTGTTGCGATTGACCAGTACATCAGCATTCTCAACGAGAACTTAGATGCTCCTGCGGGTGCGCCGAAATTCAATCGCCCTGATTTGTTGCTCCCCGGTGGGACAAATTACAAAGAGCTGCTGTTGACTTTGCCGACGCAAAATCGTGGCGCAACCAACTCGGAAATAAATCAACTCCAAGCGCGGATAGAACAAAAAGGACTTAACGGTATAACTGCTGGCGAACGCGACTTATTGCGGAGAGGTGGCAATGAAGCATTCGATATGCTCGACGACTGGCAAGCCCGTCTTGGTGTAAAAACAGATGATGTTGCTGAAGTAATGGCGGGAGGAAATAAAGCCGCACAATTCAAATCCTCCCACTTCGACCAGCCGAACATCCTAGCCCACATTAGATTTAATGAAAGACGTGATTCTGAGGGGAAAAAAGTATTATTTTTAGAAGAGATTCAGTCTGATTTCGGCCAGTCATTCAAGAAAGCAAAAGATGCCATCGGAAAGGCTGTAGACAGTGACTTCCAAGGTATAATTGAGCGCATGAAAAAGGCTGGTGTGCTGGAGGTGAATTGTGACTGATCGCAGCTATTTCGTTTATCTTCATCGCAGGGATGACACCGGCGAAGTGTTCTACGTTGGTAAGGGAACTCGCACACAAAAGCACCAGTACGATAGATCACTTGATCGAAGCTCTCGCAATCCACACTGGAAGCGCATCGTTGCCAAGCATGGGCACACTGCTGAGGTTGTCGCAGATTTCTTTATCGAGAACGATGC
>JANLGX010000215.1 GCA_024654005.1 Gemmatimonadaceae bacterium
TCTTCGCCGCCAAGCCCGAGGAAGCGAGGTCCCTGAATCGCGGCGTACCTGTCGTTTAACTGTGAGTTTTTCCGAGACCTTCTATGACGCTGCAAGATGATTCGATTGCGGAATTGGTATCCGCAACCCGCCGAATTGAGCAACTCGTTGAGATTCTGGCGAAGCAGAGCATTCGGCAGGTCATGACTGACGAACTTTCCGACCCCGAATCCGAAGCGCTTTATAACGCTACAGGAGAGAAGACTATTACGGAGATCGCTAGCGAAATTGGCTGGAGTACGGCAACTATATCGAGGACATGGGCTCGCTGGAGCCGACTGGGACTTCTGGTTAAAGAGGGGCGTGGTTATCGCAGAACATTCGACGACGAGAGGGGCACGCCTTCTACCAAGGGTAAGCGGGGGAAGAGCCGCGCTTCTTCGGGTAACGCCCCAGGAGCCGAAGGTGGGCCTAGTGCGGAGTTGTCCGATATCCCCGGGCCTACGGAATGAAGAAGGCTACCCGGCGCGGGGAAGGTGAGAGTCCGCAAAACGCACCCACGGAAATCGAGTTGCTGCGCATTCTAGTTGCCGTCACGTCCCGAGCTGCGATCTCAAAGGGCGAACTCCGTAAGATCGTGGTTGGCGAATCACGCGTGCCTTCGCGGTGGATCAACGCGTACAACGCATGTGACGGTACGAGAACGCAGGCAGAAATTGCCGCAGTAGGAGCGGTCGACATGGGCGATCTTAGTCGTGCATTGGTCCGATGGGCAAGTGAGGGCGTCGTGTTTAGAGTGGGTCCGTCGCGACTACCATACGGATTGTATCCATTACCGGTTGACAATGACCCTTCCGTTAATGCTTCGAAGGGGGATGTCGGAGGAGATTCAGAATAGGTCTCGCGCCGGAATGCGGTTCGTAATCGCCCTCCGAATATTGTTTGACGGAAGCCATAGGGGTTCGGCCGATCTCGTGCGTCTTACATATGTCAGACACAACACGAAGACTTGACACGGAGCTTTACCCTTAGTTACCGTCGCACAAGACAACTGTAGCACCCCGTGGTCATTTGCCGCGTATTGCAGCCACGTTAAACAATTGCTAAAAAGCGAGGAACGCCCGCGGCCTCGTGCCCTGGGCGTTCTCCGTTTAAATGCGATCGATTAACTCACTGACTATGCGCGGGCTTCATTCGAATGAGCGGGGAACCACTCGAACGAGAAGCTCACATGGAGACGCAATCACAAACTGTACTGGACCGCAGGCCACCTGACTCCGTCCGATCGGGCGGGATAGTCGTCATCAAGTTCGGCGGCACGTCGCTTGAAACAACCGATCGCATACGCACGGCGGCGCAACGAGTCGCAGGGCTGCGCTCGGCTGGGTTCCGGCCGGTCGTTGTAGTCAGCGCACGTGGCGACACGACCGACAAGTTGCTTCGGCAGGTGCACGCGGTGACGGGCGCGTCCGCCGACGGCACCTCGCATCGCGAGCTGGATCGCGCGCTTGCGACGGGCGAGATCCTTTCCGCTGCACTGCTCGCGTCGGCGCTCAACGCGCGCGGCGTCCCAGCCGAAAGCGTGGGCGCGGCCGAGGCGGTCCTGCTCGCTGAAGGTCCGTTCGGCGGCGCGTCGTTGCGTGAGCTGAGACCCGGCCGAGTTGCCGTGCTGCTCGAGACAGACACAGTTCCGGTAGTCACGGGTTTTCAAGGCATTCGGGAGGACGGCGAGCTCGTCACGCTCGGACGCGGGACATCCGACCTTACCGCCGTTTTCCTCGCGTCCGCTCTCAGGGCCACCGAATGTCACATCGTCACCGACGTGGACGGGATTTACGACGCAGATCCGCGCATTGCAAAGCTCGCGCTGCGATTCGACCGTCTTTCATTCGATGACCTGGTTACGCTAACGTCATCTGGCGCCGAGGTCGTGCATCGCGATGCTGCCGAACATGCGGCGGCCAATCGAGTGCCTGTTCGTGTTTATCGTTATGACGCGTCATTGACCGTGGCTGAGGGCACGTGGGTCGGTCCGGAGGCGAAGCGATGACCGCTCCCATGAAGGTCTCTGAGGTGATCGAGTCGGTAATCGCACCGACGAAGCGGTCCTCGGCGCGCCGCCCGTCAACCGCATTCGCTACAGCGGGAGGGGAGCACACTGTTCGCGTTGCGCTCGCCGGCTGCGGGGTGGTCGGAAGCGCCTTCCTTCACCTGCTGCACCGGTCGGCGGGACAGATCGCGTCCCAGCATGGCGTGCGCTTCGAGGTGGTCCGCGTGCTCGTCCGCGACCCGCTCCTCGATCGCGGAGTTCCAGTCGCGTCATCGCTATTCACCAGCGATCTGAATTCGTTTCTCTCGACCGACGCAGACGTCGTCATCGAGGCGATTGGCGGAGAGGATCCGGCCAGCTCGATCGCACGTAGCACGCTTGCCCGCGGCGCGCGCCTGATCACCGCAAACAAGCAGCTCGTTGCGAGCGTCGGCGCGCATCTGAACGACCTGGCGGACTTCACTGGCGGGGCGCTCGACTTCGAGGCGGCAGTGGGTGGCGGCGCGCCCGTCGTGCGCACTGTCAGGGAGTCGCTCGGGTGCGGCAGGCCCATTTCCGTGCGCGGGATTCTGAACGGTACGTCCAACTGCGTCCTGACGCTGATCGAGCGCGGCCGATCGTACGAGGAGGCGATCGCTATCGCTCGACGCCTGGGACTGTGCGAAGCGGATCCCTGCCGTGACATGGACGGGCGCGACGCGGCCGCCAAGCTGGCGATTCTTGCGTGGCTCACCTTTGGGCTGGATCCCGCGACGCTCCACGTCCGGCGGCGGCCGCTGCCCACCGATCCTACGCGGCTCATACGTCACGCCGCGGAGCTGGGTGGCAGGATTCGCCTGATCGCCGAGTGCGTCACGACCGAGGACGGTGCAGTGCTGGCATCGGTCGAACCGGTGGTGGTTGCGGCCGACTGTGCGTTCGGGCGGACGGAGTTCGAGGAGAACCGTGTCGAGGTTGACCTTGATTGGGGGAGGCCGCTAGCCGTGTCCGGTCCGGGTGCAGGTGGACGTCCCACGGCTGCTTCACTTCTCAGCGATCTCCTGGGTGAACGATCGGCTTTGCCCGCGCTGACGAATCGCCGGCGTGAGCGGGCCGAGGCGCATGTTGCTGTCGAAGACTCGCGGCCGCATGCATGGCTGATCGTCGCGAGCGCCACGCCGGAGCTTCTCGGCGAAGTCGGGCGCGTCGTGCGAACGGACGGCACCCCCGAAAACGTGGTCCAAACCAGCGTGCTGACTGCGCCGATCTCCGAGAGGGAGCTCGAGACTGCTCTAAAGCGCCTCGCGTTGGCGGATGCCAATATCGCAATTGCCCGCGTAGAAGATCTGGTGGGATCGAATCGGAGCGCCGTGGCATGAAGTTCACAATCGCGTTCGGGACGGAGACCCTCAACTGCGAGATCGTCGGACCGAAGGGCGCACCGGTGGTCGCGGCCCTCGGCGGCATCTCGGCGGACTGTCATGTCACGTCGTCGCAAGATGATCCGACTCCCGGCTGGTGGGAATCGGTCGTCGGATCAGGAAAGGCCGTCGATACGTGGCGCTTTCGGGTTTTGAGCATGGACTACGCGGTGCGACCAGTCGTATCCACGAAGGACCAGGCCGATGCACTTGCGCTCGCGCTTGATGTCGCGGGCGTAAACCGGTTGCACGCTCTCGTCGGGGCATCGTACGGTGGCATGGTGGCGCTCGCTTTCGGTGTGTCGCACTCCGCCCGCACCGAACGCCTGATAGTGATCGGCGCGGCACACGAGTCAGACCCGATGGCCACGGCGCTTCGCGCACTACAGCGTCGCGTGATAGAGCTTGGCCGGGCGACGGATCGTACGCGCGAGGGCGTTATTCTCGCCCGAGCGCTGGCGATGACCACTTATGGAACGGCGGCGGAGCTGGCAGACCGGTTCCCGGCGACGCCGCACGAAGAGACACCTGATGTCGTTTTCCCGGTTGAGGACTACCTCCTGAAAGCCGGTGAACGGTTCGCGACTCGTTGTTCGGCTGAGCGATACGTGGCGCTGTCTCTCTCGCTCGATTTGCATCGGATCCAGCCGGAAGACGTCACGGTTCCAACCACAGTCATTGCCTTACTAGGCGACAGGATCGTTCCGCGATCCCAGGTGCGAGAGCTCGCCCGGCGGCTCGGCGCTCCGTGCGAGGTTGTCGAGCTATTGTCGCGCTCCGGGCATGACGCGTTTCTGAAGGAGCCGCAGGCGATCGCCCCGGTGCTGGAGAGAGTGCTCAATTCTTTGCGTGTCAGCCGTGGGCGCCGCGTCCCACGCCGGGGCGAGTCGAGAGCTCGCGAGGTGACGTCATGAGCGGGCGAAACGGGGTGCGTCAGGGCGCCGCAACACGCGCCGTGCGGGCAGGGATAGCGTGCGATCTTCACCACGGCGCCGTAATACCACCGCTGCACCTGTCGGCGACTTTCTCGTTCGAGGGCTTCGGTAAGAAGCGCGCGTACGACTACACGCGGACGGACAATCCCACGCGCGCGCACCTCGCCTGCGCATTGGCCGATCTCGAGGGCGGTGCGGGGTGCGTCGTCACCAGCTCGGGCATGTCGGCGGTGGCGCTGGTCCTCCAGCTCGTGCGACCGGGAGAGCTGATAGTGGCGGCGCACGACTGCTATGGCGGCACGCACCGCATCCTCCGTTCGCTCGCCGAGCGCGGGCGCTTCGAGGTCGCGTTCATCAATCTCACGAGCGAGGCTGCGCTAGCCGTGGTGGCCGAGCGTAGGCCGCGACTGCTATGGGTCGAGACGCCGAGCAATCCGCTCCTCCGTATCAGCGACATAAAAGCATTGTCTGCCGCAGGCCACAGAGCGGGAGCGATCGTGGTCGTGGACAACACGTTCCTCTCGCCGGCGCTCCAGCGGCCGCTCGAGCTCGGCGCGGATCTCGTGGTGCACTCGACCACCAAGTATCTGAACGGCCACAGCGATGTCGTCGGCGGCGCGGTGATCGCCGCGGATTCCGCCGTCGCTACGGACCTGGCCTGGTGGGCGAACTGCCTCGGCCTGACGGGAGCGCCGTTCGACAGCTATCTGACCCTCCGCGGAGTTCGCACGCTCGCGGCGAGAATGCGCGTCCATTGCGAGAATTCCGTGCGGATCGTGGCCGCGCTCGGCATGCACCCGGCGGTCGCGCGGGTCCATTATCCGGGGCTCCCGAGTCACCCCGGTCACGCAGTAGCGGCTCGGCAGCAGGACGCGTTCGGCGCGATCGTGAGCTTCGAGCTGCACGACGGTGTCGACGCGGCCGAGCGATTGGTCGGCGAGCTGCGCTGTTTCACGCTCGCCGAATCACTTGGCGGAGTCGAGAGCCTGATTGCGCACCCCGCGACGATGACGCACGCGGCGATGGGCCCGGAAGCGCGGGAAACGGCCGGGATATCTGACGGCTTGCTGCGGCTATCGGTCGGGATCGAACACGCGGATGACCTGGTTGACGATCTGGTGCAGGCGCTGGATGCGACGGTAGTCGCGAGCCTGGCAGCAAGGACATGAGCTACCAGACAGGTGAGGACCTGCTGGAAGATGCGCGCACGCGGATCACGGAGATCGCGCCCGCGCACGTCGCCGGTATTCGCGAGCGGGCAGGGAAGGTCACCTGCCTCGACGTGCGCGAGCCCAATGAATGGAACCTGGGGAGAATTCCCGGCGCCGTCTTCCTCCCGCGCGGACTGCTCGAGTCGAAGATCGAGGAGCTGCTGCCGCGCGACTCCCAGGTGATCGTCTATTGCGCCCGCGGAAACCGGTCCGCGTTGGCGGCTGACACGCTGCGGCAGATGGGCTACGACAACGTGGCTTCGATGTCGGGAGGCTTCGCGCAGTGGGTTATGGAAGGGCGCGAGGTGGAATCGTAAGACAGAAGTCCCCAACCTAAACACAAACCTACAGAACTAATGCAAAACATACTCTGCCGAGTTACCCGCGCGTGCGCGCTGCTATCAGTGATCCTCGTTCCTCTCCAGCTACAGGCTCAAAGTTCCATTCCGCTCGACACTGTCCGCATTACCGCCGTCTCCCGCATCCCGACCTCCCTGGTGACGCCGCTCCGAAGCGTCGAGGTGATAGATCGTCCCCGGCTTGAGCGCATGGCCGCGGTCACGGTGGCCGATTACGTCGCAATTACTCTGGGAGTGGACGTGCGCGGGCGGTCACCGGCGCAGGCGGACGTATCGCTGCGCGGCTCCACGTTCGAGCAGGTCCTCGTGCTGGTGGACGGCGTGCGGGTGAGCGACGCGCAGACCGGGCACTTCAACCTGGACCTCGCAGTGCCTCTCGACCTGATCGAGCGGATCGAGATCCTGCGCGGGCCGGGCTCCGCGGTGTACGGCGCCGACGCGGTAGGCGGCGTGATCAACGTCGTAACTCGCCGCGGCTCGAGCTCGGCCGACGCCCGCGCGTGGGGTGGCACTTTCTCCAGCCTCGGCGGTGCGGTCTCCGGTGGAAGCACGACCGGGCCGCTGCGAGTGAGTGGGGGGACCGACTACGCGAAATCCGACGGCCATCGTCCCGGCACCGACTTCGAGCTGGTGCAGGGGCGCCTCGGCGCCGAGCTAAGCGTCGGCGGCGGTCGCCTGCGGAGCGATGTCGGGATCGGCGCGCGCGACTTCGGGGCGGCTGATTTCTACGCGCCGTATCCGTCGCACGAGCGCACACGCAGCAGCACGGCTACGGTTCGGTACGAGTCGCGTCCTGATTCTCCGTGGAGCGTGGGCGTGACGGCCAGCACACGCCGGCATTCCGATCTGTTCACGCTCGTGCGAGAAGATCCGGCGATCTATCAGAACAGCCACGTCTCGTGGCAGAGCACGGGCGAGCTGGTGGCGCGATATGCTCCTGCCGATCCGTGGGGCGTGGCGTTCGGCGGCGAGGCGAACGATCTCCGGTTGCGCAGCGCGCGGCTGGGCGATCGCAACGAGACGCGGAGCGCGGTGTTCTCAGAGGCCACCCTCGGACGTCCGCGTGGCGCGATGGTCAACGTTGGGATACGAGCGGACCGCTCGTCGACGTACGGGGAGTTCGTGTCGCCGTCCGCGGCGGTGGCTGTGCCGCTGCACTCTAGCGCGTTGCTCCGCGGATCGGTCAGCCGCGGCTTCCGCGCTCCGACGTGGACCGACCGGTTCTACGAGGATCCGGGCAATGTCGGCGAGCCGGATCTCCGAGCGGAGCGGTTCATCGGAAGCGAAATCGGTTTGCGACTGTTCCCGTCCAGTCGCATCAGCGTTGACGTCGCAGGGTTCGCGCGCGACGCCAAGGACGTGATCGAGTGGGCGAAGCCAGTCGGCGCCACGCCGGCGACTCCGTGGCGCACCATGAACATCGCGTCGGCGACGTACCGCGGAATCGAAGCACAGGTGAGCGCGCCGGATCTGCTCGGGGTGGACTGGCGCATCCAGGCAACGGGTTTGCGCTTCGAGCCGAAAGGTGCCGACGGATTCGCCGGCAAGTACGCGCTGCGCCCTGTCACGCGCACGCTCGGCCTCTCCGCCTCGGCGCCGATTCTACCGAGTCTGCGATTGAGCTTGGACGGCGTGCACGTGACACGTCAGGACGAGGGATCTCATCTGCTCGCCAACGCGCGCCTGGCGTTCGGGTGGCGAGCAGTGGCGTTGACCGTCGACGTGCTGAACCTCGCGAACGACACGTATCTCGACGCGTCGGCGAAGGACGCGGCGGGACGTGCAGTGTATGTGGGGGCGCGATGGAGCTTGAGATAACGGAGCCGGCATGACCTTGGGCGCCCACATCTCGGTGCCATTCGGCGTGTCGAATGTCATGCCCGCGTTAACGCAAAAATCGCGTGGCCAGCTTCGAGGCAATGAACTCGAGTATTTTGGAGTCCTTGTCGGGCAGCGTCTTGCGCTGGACGCACGCGAGCACCGCCGGATTGATTCCCGATTCCGTAGCATCCAATAGGATGTCGAGGAGCGGCTCACCCGCGACGGTCAAGGCGATGACGCCCACGTAGCGGGAGAGTACCGTCTCCGAGGTGAGTGAATACAGACTATCGGAGGATAGTCCAAATTCGGGCGACTCCCGGAGGTACGTCACGCCCAGCTTGAAGTAACAGCTGAGGGTCACGATGCGGTCGAATTGCGGCAGAAGCTGGCCCACGGCGCTGGCGACCGGAATTCCAAGTTGCCGCATCCGCGTGATCGTGAGGCGGAGCTTGGTAGGGACTGGCACCACAATCGCGGCGAGAATAGCTGTGTGTGATAACACGCCGTCAGGCCACAGAATCTTTACACCTGTGACAATTCTCGGAACGCCGCCAACGCTCAACGTATGCGGAAACAGTTCTGCGGAGGCGTACGGGCCGAGCCGGTCATCGTGGATGTAGAGACCATGGACGGCATTCTGGCCGTCGCAGAAATGCTCGTTCGGATCGCTCGGCGGTGTGATGGCTCCGAGCTTGAGACCCACGCAGCAGACGGCATGTCCGTCCTCCGCGGTCAGCGGCTGCAAGGCAAGTACTGGCGCGAAGCCTGAAGAGAGATAACCCAGCAGCTGCGCGCGCTCGTGCTCGGGAGCCACGCTTCGGATGACGAGTGGTGACAAACCTGCGGCGCGCGTCGCCTCGCACACCTGGTGAATCGTCAGTCCTTCGGATGGCAGTGCGCGCCCGCCAGCAAGCAAGTATTTCGATGCCGACTCGGTGATGGCCGCCGGAGAGACCACTCCGACCTCCTCCATGGGGGCCACCTTTTGTAAGGCGCACCAGAGCGCGGTAGTAGCGCACGCGCTAACCCCGCGATCCTGTTGCTGAAAGGCCAAGCCCCAGACCGCGAGCGAAAAACCGCCGATATGCACGCGATATTTGCGAATTGCTCCAAATTCGCGGCGCTTGGCGTCCTTCGTCGTTGGACCAAAGGTTCGTAGCACGGTCCGTCCTACCGGAGATCCGGGAAGGGGGCGGATGACGGAGAACCCAAGATACGATTTCTGCAGGCGTTTCTCGGTCTCGGCACGCTTGTCGCCGGTCTGTGAGTTGTACGCTCGCCACTCCTCCTCAGTGATTGCATCGGCGAAGAAATGGAGCCGCTGACAATAGTTCGGATAGTTGCGCAGACTTCTCCCGTAGAAGAGCGCCAGATCCTCGATGTAGTCCTTGTCGATGTAATGGGATTCGTGGACGATGGTCTTGCAGCCCATCGTTCCGAGATAAACGCCCAGGTATGTGAGCTGGGCCGGCGGCCAGCTCTCTTCCACCAACCCGGGCGGCTGAGGAAGGAGCGACGGAAACTCACTAGGGTGGGCCGGAAACGGCACCACCCTAGTGAATTTTTCTGGATAATCGTGGCCGTCGGGAAGAACGATCACCCTCTCGCCTTGAGCCTCAGGTTTAGGATATCAGCTCCGACAATTTCTCCTTGCAACTCCTTCTTGATTTGCGACTTGGTCTCCTGCCGCGCGCGATTGAGTACAGCCCATACTCGAGCCTCCTCATCAGATCGCGGTTGTAGTTGGTTGACTTCGGCATTCTCCTTCTTGGGAGTCTGCACTGCCTCTGAACGCATTCTCTCAGGCATCGGTTCTCTCGATTGGTCGAGGTGCGTGCACGCCTCCTACTCGGTGACTATCTGTCGCCGGCATCAGCTAACAGCGTCGCCGTAATTCTTCGGATGGTATCCAACGTCTGCGAGTCGGCCTTTGCCGCGCGTAGAAAAATGGGATCTAACTGTGCCGCATTTTCCAAGGGCTCGCGTCCCAGCAGAGCATCGGTCGATACTCTCAGCGCTTCAGCGAGCTTCACCAGCGATTCCAGGGAAGGCGTGCGCTGGCCGGTCTCGAAGTGCGATACCGAAGCGGCGGCGATCCCTGCGCGAGCCCCGAGTTCCGTCTGCGTGAGCCCTCGAGACTCTCGTAACGATCGCAGATTGTCCGCCAGGTCTTTCATGTATACCCCTAAGTAGTACTTGACAATACGAAGTAGTAGTGTACTATACCATCTAGTATATAGGCAAGCCGACAAATGGCAAGGAGGCGGTATGGCGGAAGGAATTCATATCTTCGTGAACCGGAGGAAGTTTGAGGCTGGGGACGGCGTCCAAGAGCAGATGACGGGCTCACAGATAGCCGCGCTCGTAGATGTGCCCGCGGATAATGCCGTCATCCGGCGCGATACCGGTTCGGACAAGGGACTGGTTGCGATTGCGGACACGATCACCGTGAAAAACGGCGACCATTTTCTCGTGACCCGCAAAGTAGTTGAGGGCGGGAGCAGGGGCGCAATCCATGAATCGCGAGCGCATTGATCGCGAGCTCGCGCGGCTCCTGATCGGCGGGCAGCGCGTCGAGCTCGTTGAGAATGGACGGTCCTTCGTGATCTATCACCAGGTTCCAACGGGCGGGGCTGCGCTGGATCTTCCGGCGGCAACGGACGTTATCGTCCCTGTACCGGAAGGATATCCGGCGAGCATGATCGATCTCGCTGGGCTGCCCGTCGGTTCGCCGCTGCTAGGCCGAGTGAAGGGAGGTCAGAACAGCCAAGGCGTGGTGCGCGCGCTGGATCGTGATTGGCAGCTCGCGAGCTACCATCCGCACAACGGCGGTGGCGGTCCACCATGGGATCAACTGCGGTTTGGATTCCACACATACTTCGATCAGGTGCTCGCGTGGCTCGATCGGCTGAACTGATAGCGCGACGCGATCAGCCGATCGTCCTCCGGTTCGCGCACGGCGAGATGCAACAGATGCGTGAGCTGGTGTTTCGCCGGTATCCCAATCTCGAGTGGGCGACGTTTGCTTGGTTTGGATGGCGCGAAACGGATGCGGGCGAAGGCGGCGGGCTTATCATCACGCTTGCGAGCATCGAGCCGCCGGGCCCCGGAGACTTGGACGAAACGGTCGGACATGTGGCTATCGATGCGGAGTATTCGCTGCGGATTGCACTTGCTGCGGAGAAGGGAAAGCTCGCGCCAGCGGTCGTTCACTCTCATCCACGAAATTGCGCGCCCGTTGCCAGCACGATCGACGATGACATGGACTGCTACTACGGTCGCTACTTCGCGGATTTTGCGCCCGGCCGCCCGTATATCAGCCTGATCTTCTCCGAGATTGGCGGACGTTTTGTGGTGTCCGGACGAATTCTATGGAGGGGAGAGTGGCATATGGTCTCCACCGCATATGAAGACGCCCGGGCGCTTGAGGTGTGGCGCGGATACCCTCGAACCGCGCGAAGCGGTTCCGAACCACCACGATCCCGCACCGCCCGCCTGCAATCCGCATTCGGCGAGGAGGCCACACGTCGATTGCGCGATGCGACCGTGGCTGTTATCGGTGCCGGCGGAACAGGGTCAGCGGCAATCGAGGTGCTCGCCCGCGCAGGTGTTGGCCGCTTGGTAATTGTTGATCCTGACGACCTCGAGGAGTCAAACCTCGAACGCGTTCACGGAAGCACGCCCGAGGCGGCGACGAGGAGGCTGGCAAAAGTTGTGGTCGCGCGCGATCACGTACATAGCATCGATCCGTCGTGCGAGGTTATTGGGGTGTACGGAGCGCTTCCACAGTCCGAAGTGATCGACCTCGTCACTGGGGCGAATGTACTGGTGTGTTGTACAGACTCCCACTCGAGCCGACTGGCGATCAGTGATCTCAGCGTTCGGTATCTCTTACCGGCGATCGATTGCGCCGTCACACTCGAGGGGTCGGCGGGTAGGGTGCGAGGACAGATCATGCAATTCGTTCGGTTTCTGCCCAAGGATCCGTGTGCCCTGTGTCACGAGATGACCATCCCGTGGCGTGTGGCACAGGAGCTGATGTCGGACGAGGAGAAGCAGCAACGTCGAGCGGCAGCGAATGACGCGGCGGTGCGTGGCGAGGCGGGTGAGGGGTATTGGCGGGACGTTCCGCAGCTGGATACGGTAGGATATCTCACAACGTCGGCCGGGGCGCTTGTAGCCGGATACGCGATCGGGTGGATCACGGGCCGCTTCGAGCCGCCGTTCACTCGCTTGCAAATGAACCTTGTCGCGCCGTTTTTCGACGTTACGGACGCGATGATCGAGCCGCGCCGGGACTGTTCATGCACACAAGTGCGGGGTTGGGCAGATCAGGCGAGCGCGGATGCTTATGTTTCCGCGCCATCGCACTGGCCACCGCCGGTGCTCTTATAGGCACAATACATGAACGGAACGCAGCGCATGACGAGTTGCCGTGCGAACGTGCGAAAGCGGCCCCATAACATTAGCGACGCAATGCTGTCGATCCACGATGGACTCGTGCGGGTACAGAGCCCCGCCGGACCAGCCTATGGTCGGCGTGCTTCGTGGTTTCGTGCGGCTCCATCGCGTTGATCATCGGATGTCCTGTTCGAAAAGGGAGAAACGAAAAAAGCCCACCGCATCAGCGGAGGGCGTCGTAAATGCTTGTCGTCCGGAGTTCTAGACTATGCTATATGCGCACGAGGGCTCACCGCGAGGA
>JANLGX010000335.1 GCA_024654005.1 Gemmatimonadaceae bacterium
CGCAGACGATCGAGGAGCTGCACCTGCCGAAGGTCTGCGCCGACATCGCCATGCGGCCGCGCGGCCTCGTCCTGGTGACCGGAATCACCGGCTCGGGAAAATCGACCGCGCTCGCCGCGATGATTCACCACATCAACACGCACCGGCGCGCGAACATCATCACGATCGAGGACCCGATCGAGTTCCTGCACCGCGACATCAACTGCCACATCAACCAGCGCGAGGTCGGGACCGACACGGCCAGCTTCGCGCAGGCGTTGCGGCGCGTGCTGCGGCAGGACCCGGACGTGATCATGGTGGGCGAGATCCGCGACATCGAGACGCTGGACACGGCGCTCAAGGCGGCGGACACCGGCCATCTGGTGTTCTCGACGCTGCACACGACCGACGCGACGCAGACGATCAACCGCGTGCTCTCGTTCTATCCGCCGCACCAGCAGGACGAGGTGCGCTACATCCTGTCCAGCGCGCTCCAGGCCGTGATCTCGCTGCGGCTCGTGCCGCGCGCCGACAAGGGCGGCCGCGTGCCGGCCGCGGAAGTGCTGATCAACACCGCCGCGGTGCGCGACAACATCCGCGACATGACCAGGGCGCTCGACATCCCCGAGCTGATCCGCGAGGGCACGATCCAGTACGGCATGCAGAGCTTCGACCAGTCGCTGATGAACTGGTACTCGCAGGGCATGATCTCGTACGACAACGCGATCTTCTACGCGACGAGCCCGTCCGAGTTCGCGCTCAAGGTTCAGGGCATCGCCGGCACGAGCGATACGACCTGGGACAAGTTCACGTCGGGCATCAGCCCGTGATTTGTCCGTGTAGTCAGGCTTGCTCGAATCGGGTGCCCCACGCTGGCGCTACGCTCGCAAACTGCGCTCGCTAGCACGCGCCTGCATGGGGCACCCGACCCGAGCGCGCCTGACCACCGAGCCACCGTGGTGCAGCTCCTGAACGCGCCCTCACTGCGCGCGCCCCGCCGTTCCCACACCTCCCCGGCCCGCGCGAACCCGCTGCGATCTCGCCCCGTTTTCAGTACACGCACCAACAGCCCCGTTTGCCCGCCTATGAGCCGACATGTTTAAGAAAGTGCTGATCGCCAACCGGGGCGAGATCGCACTGCGGGTGATACGCGCGTGCAGGGAGCTGGGGATACAGACGGTCGCCGTGTACAGCGAGGCGGACCGAGAGTCGCTGCACGTGCGGTTCGCGGATGACGACGTGTGCATCGGGCCGCCGCCCAGCCGGGATTCGTATCTCAAGATTCCGCGCCTGATCGCGGCCGCGGAGATCACCGGCGCCGACGCGATCCATCCCGGGTACGGCTTTCTCGCCGAGAACGCGGAGTTCGCCGAGACGTGCGCCGCGTCCAACATCGAGTTCATCGGGCCCACGCCGGCGCAGATCCGCGTGATGGGCGACAAGGCGTCGGCGCGCACGGCGATGCAGGACGTCGGCGTCCCGATCATTCCCGGGACGCCCGGCCCCGTGGACGACGTCGACGAAGCGCTGAAGTACGCGAAGGAGATCGGCTTCCCCGTGATCATCAAGGCGGTCGCCGGCGGGGGCGGGAAGGGCATGCGCGTCGCGAAGGACGCCGAGGATTTCGCGCGCTCCTTCCAGCTCGCGCGCTCGGAGGCGCTGTCGGCGTTCGGCAACGCCGACGTGTACGTCGAGAAGTATCTCGAGCGGCCGCGGCACATCGAGTTCCAGATCGTGGGCGACCGGCACGGTAACGTCGTCCACCTGGGCGAGCGCGACTGCTCGGTGCAGCGCCGCCACCAGAAGCTCATCGAAGAGGCGCCCAGCCCCGCGCTCAACGCGGAGCTGCGCGCACAGATGGGCGCCGCCGCCGTGCGTGGCGCCAAGGCCATCGACTACGTCGGCGTCGGGACGATCGAAATGCTGCTGAACGAGGATCGCTCGTTTTACTTCATGGAGATGAACACGCGGATCCAGGTCGAGCATCCCGTGACGGAGATGCTCACGGGCATCGATCTCGTCAAAGAGCAGATCCGGGTCGCCGCGGGAGAGAAGCTCTCGTTCAAGTCCATGCCCACGCTGCGCGGGCACGTGATCGAGTGCCGGGTAAACGCCGAGGATCCCGCGCGGAACTTCCAGCCTTCGCCCGGGCGCATCGACACGTTCCACCCGCCCGGCGGCCCCGGCGTCCGGCTCGACACGCACGTCTACGCGGGCTACACGGTCCCACCTTATTACGACTCTCTGCTCGCGAAAGTGATCTGCCAGGGGAGAGATCGGCAGGAGGCGATCCGGCGCATGCACATGGCGCTGGAGAGCTTCATCATCGAGGGGGTCAGGACGACGATCCCGTTTCTGACGCGCGTGATGGAGAGCTCGCTGTTCCAGTCGGGGAACGTGGACACGAAATTCCTCGAGCGTGAGCCGAACCTCATGAAGGACGTCGTCAGGGAAACAGCGTTGTGAGGCTCGACGTCTTCTTCG
>JANLGX010000336.1 GCA_024654005.1 Gemmatimonadaceae bacterium
ATCCCATCAATAACGCCGCCCACCGTAAGCGCTGGCCGGTTGTTGCCCCAGCCCAAGCCCCAGATCGTGATACCGGCAATATCCGCCGTGATCGCGGCGGTAAGCGTCTCGCTGTGGCCCTCAGCCACCAGAATGAGGTCGCCGTTGTTGGCGGTGCATTTGCCGACCGCCGCGTCGATGGTTGCAAGCGGGTGGCTCGGGTTGGTTCCGGCGTTATCATCATCGGCGTTCGTATTGCCGCTATCGACGTGATAGACATCGCCCTTGATCGCGGGAATGCCGCCACCGGCGCCCAGCACCGGCACCCCGTAGGAAGAGATACCGTTTGGAAAGTTCGTACCAGCCATGATTCACTGTCCTTTTGCTTGAGACCAGGGGCGGCGGTTGCCCGCCTACCCCCAGTCGAATGACCAGCCTCAAAGCATCCCTAGCGTCAATTAGCTAGGATTTTGACCATAGACGAAACTCCAATGCGACCAGCCCGTGCTGTAGCGCATCCGGCCATGGAACAGCGCGACCTCCGTGTTGGAGTTCGGCGCTTGCTCGAAGGTCGGCTGCACGCGGTCCTGCCAGATGAGATGCTGCTTCATCAGGTTGGTGTCCAGCAGGAACCAGGCGTTCGCGTCGGTCAAGCGGTTCCACTCGATCAACTCGAAGCGCCCGGCATGCGGGTTCGCATTGAACTCGGCACTGCCGGGCTCCATCAAAGCGCGCTGGCTCACGATCTGGTAGGCCGTTGTTGCCAGCTCTGTCGGCACCAGGATCGCGTTTGGCATCACATTCATGAGGTTCCCACGGTCGTCCGTCAGGTTCTTCATGAGCTGGCGCGTGGTCTCAAAGTTGGTCTTATTGAGCGCCAACGTGCCCTCGTTGCTCTGGGTGGAGCCCGCCCGTAGGGACGAATACGGGTGCGCCGTGGACACCAGGCCCACGGCATCCGCGCCCGCCACGCTCAGGCCCAAACGGTTTGTGCCGGAGTCGGTGAACGCGTTGATGAACGTCTGCGCCGCGTCGTGCTCCTTGGTAGAGGGGAACACATCGCCAACCCGCGTCACACGCGCCCGTATCTCGTTGTACTGGTCATCCTCCAAGAGTGTCCGCTCCACCTGGATGCCACGGACGAGCGTCTGGTTCACGATCGTGGTCTTGTAGTACTGGTCGAATTGCTCGTACTTGATTTCCCCGGTATAAACCGGCACGAAATCCATGGACCCGAATCCGGTGTAGTGCTCTTCCGCCTTGGTGGAGTCCACCATGTTGTAGAGCATGTCGCGCATCGGATCAGGCCGCCCGGCCACGGTGTCAAAGACGCGCCGCAGGCCCGGCTCCAACAGATCGGCAAAATTGCCTTCTACAATCATTTCCGGGTCTCCTTATGCGTCCAGATAATGCTCGCCGTCGGCGATCATTACCAAGGTAGGTTCAGCCGCGGTGCTCGTCTCCACGCACACCACGTCCACACTCGAACTCGTGGCAATCGTCATCGCGCCGGTCGCGCCCGCGATGTCCAACGTGGCCCCGGCTGCCCGTGCAGTGGAGTCAGCCACGCTGTACACGGCATCGCGGTCGATGATGACGCGGACCTTCGTGGTGCTGTCCACGCCACTAATCACGCCGGGGTTCGTCATGCGGGCCAGATGGCCAGGCGCAACACCAACCAGAACACCGGCAAAGTCGGTATCGTTGGTGGCGCCGAGGTCTACTTCCCCAGACTCGACGTTGACGAGATCGCCAACCGTCAGGGTCTCGGTATCCTTCACAAAAAACTCGGCCACGGTGGGACTGCCCCCACCGAGGCGGTAGGCAAACGTGAACGCCATAATGAGCGCTCCTATTTCTTGACAGGCTCTTTGGTGAGATCAACCCCAAGCTTCTTCGCCATATCAACTTGTGCCGGCGTCGAGGCTATGGGTGGAGGTGTATCGCCGCCCGCGCCTCCGTTGAGGTTGGGCGTACCGGCTGGAGCGCCGTTGGCTTTTCCGAACAGGAACGGGCTGGAGGCTTTCAGCACCTCGATGGCACCGTCCACGCCCTGCACCGTCCCGTCGTCACCGAAGGTCAGCAACTGCTTGTTGCTGAGGATATATGCCGCGTCTATCGCGTCCGCGCGCACGCCCAGGGCCGTTGCCTTGGCCGTGAACGCCGCCCGCTGCTGGGCCTCCTTGGTTTTAGCCGTCAGTTGCTCATTCGCGGCTGTGGCATCGGCCAGTTTCTTCTGCAGCTTCTCTAATTCCGTTTGGT
>JANLGX010000342.1 GCA_024654005.1 Gemmatimonadaceae bacterium
GGAGAGCCTCCGCCACGACGGGATGTACCAGTCCTTCGACATTCCCGCCGAGCCTCGCGACCTCTCGGACGATGCTCGAGCTGATGTATGTCGTCTCGAGCGACGGCACCATGAACACGGTCTCCAGGCCGGGCGAGAGATGGCGGTTCATCAGCGCCATCTGGAACTCGTACTCGAAGTCGCTGACCGCGCGCAGCCCGCGGATGATCAGCGAGGCCTCGACCTCGCGGGCGAAATCCACGAGCAGGCCGGTGAAGTCGCGCACGTCGATCCGGGGATCGTCGCCGACGGCGGCGCGGATCAGCCGCTTCCTTTCCTGCAGGTCGAACAGCGGCTGCTTCGCCGAGTTGTTCGCGACCGCGACCACCAGCCGGTCCACGAACTCGAGGCTGCGTACGACCAGATCCTCGTGCCCGCGCGTTATGGGATCGAACGCGCCCGCGTAAATCGCAACCTTCGCCATGCAGTCTCCGGTGAGGATCGGGTTCGAGGCGGTGTGTGCCCGGCTGCCCTATCCCGCCCACTCGCTTCGCGAGCGGGCACCCGGCAAACTACGCTCGCTAACACGGCGCTGCCAAGCAAACACCGACCTTTTCCCCGCCGATTCCCCTACAGTTGATCCTGCCTAAAAAACGAAATCGCGGTCGTGCCGTACTTTCGCGCGTCCGGGTCGCCTGGCAGCGCTAGCCGGGAATCGTGCTCGATCCCCAGCAATTTGGCAAATGGCCTCTCCAGCCAGAGCGCGGCGAGCTTCGTCGCGTCGTCACCGCCGTACGGCGGATCGGCGAAGGCGATGTCGAATTCTCCCTCGCCCGCTCCGCGCAGAAACGTAAACACGTCCTGCCGGTGGAGCACGGCCGAGCTGCCGGCGCCGAGCGTTTCCACGTTCTGCTGCAGCACCGCGAACGTTTTCGCGTGCCGCTCCACGAAGTGGGCGGCGGCCGCGCCGCGAGACAACGCCTCCAAGCCCAACGCGCCCGAGCCGGCGAACAAGTCGGCTACTTCAGCTCCCACCAGATATGGCTGGACGATGCTCATCCACGCTTCGCGCACGCGATCCAGCGTCGGACGAACGTCCTTGCCGGGCGGCGCAGCGATTCGCCGTCCGCGCCACCGCCCGGCGATGATCCGCATCTAGTGCGACGGTGCGAAGTCGAGCAGCCGCGCCTGAAGCCGGCTCGTTCCCTGATACTCGTCGCGCTCGATCCGGTACACCACGTCGATCGCGCCGCCCCGACTGATCTCGCCCGCTCGGTCGGCTAATCCCCAGCCGATGGCTTCGAGCGCGTATCCCCCCGCGTCGAGATACAGCTTCAGCCCCTCGTTCTTGAGAGTGCGCGGCGGCGACTTGAGCCGCACTGCGCGCGACAGGAATACCGGCGAAGGGTTCCCGATTCCGAACGGCTCGAAGTGCCGGATCAGCGATTCGAGCGCGTCGGTAGCCTCGGCGAGCGGCATCTCCAGATCCACCCGCAGCTGGCCGAGCAGGTCCTCCGGCTCCAGCGCCGCGCGCGCGACCGCGTTGAAGCGCTCGGTGAACGCCTCGAGCCGGGAGCGGTCCAGCGTAACGCCGGCGGCGGCTTTGTGTCCGCCGAACTTCTCCAGCAGGTCGGCGCATTCGACCAGCCCGGCGTGGAGGTTGAACGCCGGGATCGAGCGGCCCGATCCTTTGCACACGGTCGCGCTGGACGAGATCATGATGGTCGGGCGCCCGAACTCTTCGACGATTCGCGAGGCGACGATTCCGATGACGCCGGGATGCCAGCCGTCGCGCGCCAGGACGATCCCGAACGTCTCGGCGAGGTCGCGCCGGATCACTTCCTCGCGCGCCTCCTCCAGCGTTGCGCGATCAATCTCCTGCCGCTTGCGATTGAGTTCTTCCAGATCGCGCGCGATCACGTTCGCCTCGTGCTCGGTCTCGGTCATCAGCAGCTCGACGCCGCGGATCGCCGCGCCGAGCCGCCCTACGGCGTTCAACCGCGGAGCGAGGATGAAGCCGACGCGGCCGGCGGTGATCGGCTTTCCGCTCAACCCCGACGCCTGCACCAGCGCGCGGAGTCCGACGTTGCGCGTCTCCTGCAGCAGCTTCAGGCCGAGGCGTACGAAGACGCGATTCTCCCCGCGCAGCGGCGCGATGTCGGCAACGGTCGCCAGCGCGACGAGATCGAGCATCTGCCAGACCTGGTTCTCGCCCCTTCCCATCTCCCGCGCGAGCGCCAGCGCGAGCTTGAACACGACGCCGACGGCGGCCAAGTCCTTATCGGGATAGCCGCAGCCGGGACGCTTCGGGTTCAACACCGCCAGACAATCCGGCAGCGCGGACCCCGGCAGGTGATGGTCCGTGACGATCACATCTATCCCCGCCGCGCACAGCGCCTTGATCGGCTCGACGGCGGTGGTGCCGCAGTCGCAGGTGACCACGACTTTCGCGCCCGCGTCGATCGCGGCCTTCACGCCCGCCGCGCTCAGGTCGTAGCCGTCCTGCAGACGCTGCGGGATGAACGGCTGCGCGCGGCCGCCGAGGTGGAGGATCGTGCGCGTGAGGAGCGTAGTGGACGAGATTCCGTCGACATCGTAGTCGCCGTGCACGAACACCAGCTCCTGCTCGCGGATCGCGCGCGCGAGCCGCGCGACGGCCTTGTCGAGATCGAGCATCGTGAGCGGATCGTGCAGCTGATCCAGCCTGGGGCGTAGGAAGGTGCGCGCGCTGTCCGAAGCGCTGTAGCCCCGGGCGCACAGCAGCCGGCACACCAGGGGCGGGAGGTTGAGATCGGCCGCCAGCGCCGCGACTGCTTCCGGATTCGGCTCCTCGGCGATGATCCAGCGGAGCTTTCGGCGCGGGCGGGCAACGGCAGGGACGACTGCGGAGGTCATCGTCTAAAGATAGAGATCGGCGTGTTGGCCTGAGAATCCGATTTCATCCCACCGAAATCAGCCAGGGTACAGGAGCACCCCACATCCTTCGCACACTTCAATAGTTCCATTCGCTGTCATTACGTTCCTCCGCTGCATCGGAACGGCGGTATCGCAGTTCCCGCACGTCATCCCGCGCAGCGGATAGAGCGCGTTCTCCCGCCGGCTCCGGATCCGATCGTATTTGTGCAGCAGCGCGCGATCCACCTTGGCCGCTTTCTTCGCGCGCTCGGCCCGTGCTTCCTTCAGCTCGGATTCCAGCGTCGCCTGCTCGGCGCCAATCTCTTCGCGAGCACTCGCTTGCTCCGCTTCCGCCGCGGCCAGCGCCGCGCGGGCGCGCTCGACCGCCGCGCGCATGGTCTCCATCCGGCGGCCCATCGCTGCCAGCTCGCTCTCGTCTTCGGCAACGAGCCGGCGCGTTGTCTCGACTTGCGACATCGCCGCCGTCGCCTCCTTCATCTTCTTGATCGAGTCCAGCTGGGCGAGGTTCCGCTCCTGCTGCTTCTTGTGCAGCTCGACCCGCGCCTGGATGTCGCGCTGCCGCTGCTGCTCGCTCTCTATGGATGCTTCGGCCCGCTGCACGGCGTCGGCCGCCTGCTGGCGTACGCGGTCGAGGTCGCGCAGCCGCGGCGCCAGCGCCGCCAGCTTCTGCTCGATCCCGGAGATGCGGTTGTCGTCCGCCTGCAACGCGAGCAATTCATCGATGTTTGGGTGCATCATTCTCTCTCAGGCGCTGTTTTACGGCGAACGCGGAAGGCCTTGTACCGCGTCCGTCTCAAGCTGTTGAGCTCGTCGCGCAGCTCCTGCTTGAGCTTCATCAATTCGTCCTTCTGATCCGCCCTCGCGAGCGGCAACGTAGCGTCGATTTCCAGCATCTTCTCGTCCAGCTCGCGGACCCGTATCGCCGTGAGGCTGTCCTCCACCGTGCGCTGCGGGTCGATCTGCGCGCCGCGCTCGGACACCAGCTCCTCGATCGCAGCCACGTCCGACACCGGCAGCCCTTCCGCCAGCTGCTGCACCGGCGTCTCCTCCTCCGACTCGAGCAGACGGGCGAAGATCCGGCGGTACTGGCGGTCGCGGAAGCTCTCGAGTCCCACCTTCTCGGCAATCTCCGCGACGCGAGAGCGCTGCTGCAGCATCGCGCGGATCAGCTCCCGTTCCGCCGAGCTACCGATCGCGGTGTGCGGTTCGCGCCGGTCGCCGCGCGGGCCGCGCCCCGGAATCGTCTGCCCGATGTCGGGCTCCGGCCGCGACTCGGACGGCGGGCCCGCTGGTCGCTCCCCGCGGCGCGCGGGAGATTCGACTTCTCGCTGCAAAATCGCGCGGTCGACGCCGGATGCCTCGCTGGCGCGCGCGAGATACAGGTCGCGCATGATGGGGTCGGATGCGGCACGAATCGTCGGTAGGAGCCGGTCGAGAGCGCGTCGCTTCTTGTGCAGCTCGCTGAACGCACCCACGCGCTGCAGAATCTGGACCTTGCGCTCGAAAACGTCTATCGCGGCGGCAATCTCGCGCTCCAATCCGGCGGCGCCCTCCCGCCGCACGAAGGTGTCGGGATCGTCGCCCTCCGGCAGCGTGACGACCCGCACGGCGAATCCCTGGCGCAGCAGCTCGTCGCCGGATCTGAACGTCGCGGCGAGACCGCCGCGATCGTTGTCGTACAGCAGCACTGCGTTCTTCGTGTACTTGCGGAGGAGCGTGACCTGGGCGTCGGTGAGCGCGGTTCCCATCGGAGCGACGCCGGTACGCACACCGGCGGCAATCAGTCGCACGACGTCAAAGTAACCCTCCACGACCAGAACATGGTCTTCCTTCCTGATCTCGTTCTTCGCCCAGTTTAGCGCGTACAGCAGCTTCCCCTTGGAGAACACCGGGGAGTCCGGCGAGTTCAGGTATTTCGGCTCCGCGTTGCCGAGCACCCGCCCGCCGAATCCTACGTGCCGGCCCATCGCGTCGAGGATCGGAAACATGAGCCGGTCGCGGAAGCGCGGGCGCGGCTCGGTGCCTTCCTCGCGCTGCACCAGCAGCCCGGTGTCGAGCATGCGGGCGTCGTCGAACCCGAGCGTGGAGAGATACGTGCGCATGAGTCCGATCTCGGACGGCGCGTACCCGATGCCGATCTCCTGCGCCAGCTCGCGCGGGATCGCGCGGCTCTCGAGATATTCCCGCGCGTTCTTCCCGCGCGGATCGTCCCACAGCATCGAGCGGAAGTATTCTGCCGCGGCCGCGTTGATCTCCCAGTAGGGCTCGCGCGCGTCCGGCCCCTCGCGCCGCGTGTCGACCTCCTTCACTTCGACGCCGGCCTTCTGCCCCACTATGCGCACGGCTTCGGGCCACTCGACGCCGAGCCGCTTCTGCACGAAGCGGAAGACGTCGCCGCCCTCGTGACACACGAAGCAGTAAAAGATTCCCTTCCGCGGCGACACCGAGAAGTTGCGATGCGTGCCCTGGTGAAAGGGACACGGCCCGCGATAGTCGGCGCCCGTCTTCTTGAGCTTCACGTACTCGCCGATGATCTGCACGACGTCCGCCGCCTCGCGGACCTGCTCGACGACTTCGTCCGGAATCAAGCCAGCTCCGCGATGGTGACGCCGGTGCCGCCTTCGTTCCAGGCGCCGAGCCGGAAACCCGACACCCGCGGCTCCTTTTTGAGCATCTCGTTCACGCGCTCGCGCAACGCCCCGGTCCCCTTGCCGTGAATGATCCGCAGCACCTTGAGGTCGGCGAGGACGGCGCTGTCGACCGCCTGCATCACCACCTCCTCGACCTCGCTGGCGCGCAGTCCGCGCAGGTCGACATCGGTCGACGCGTGAACTTCCGGAATCTCACCGCGGAGCGGGACCTTCTCGCCGGCGACGAGCTGGATCGCCGCCCTGCGGATGCTCTCCCGCGGAACGTTGAGCTTGATGGATCCCAGCGCCACCACCGCCTCGTCCTCCCGCAACTCGAGCAGCTTCGCGGTGCGGCCGGCGAAAGTGCCGAGCTCGACGAGGTCGCCAGGCTCAGGCGCGCCCGCGGGCCTGCCCGGTTGCGCTTCCCCGCCGGCGTCTTCGCTCGCCAGCATCTCGATCGCCGCGGCCTCTTGCCCGGCGAGCTGCTCGATATTCCGGCGCGCGAGCCGGGCGGCGTCTTCCACGGCCGCGGCCGAGGTCGCGCGCAGCTCGCGGATCGTCTCTTCGACGGCCGCGCGGGCATCCAGCAGGTGCTTGCGCGCGGCGCTCCGGCTCTCCTTCTCGAGCTCGCGCTCGCGCTCGCGCACGAGTCGCTCCCGCGCGGCGACGTTCGCGAGCCGCTCCCGCGCTTCGGCCGCGATCTCCTGCGTCTCGCGGTCGCGCTCGGCGAGCTTCGCGTCCCGCTCCTGCAGCTCGGTCAGCAAGGCGTTGGTGTCGCGCTCGCCCTTCGGCAGGCGCTCCTCCGCCGCGTCGAGAACGTTGCCGGGAAGATCAAGCCGCCGCGCTATGCTCAGGCCGTACGAGCGGCCGGGAATCCCTTTCACCAGGCGATACGTGGGAGCGAGCCGCGCGGCGTCGAACTCGAGCGAGGCGTTCACCACTCCGGGGACCGACGTCGCCAGCTCCTTGAGCGCTCCCAGGTGGGTGGTCGCGAGCGTGAACGTCCCACGCCGCGTCAGCTCCTCGAGGATCGCGCCGCCCAGCGCCGCGCCCTCCATGGGATCTGTCCCCGACCCAAGCTCGTCGATGAGGACCAGCGACCGCGGCGTGGCGCCGCGCAGGATCTCGGCGAGGTTCTTCACGTGCGCGCTGAACGTCGAGAGACTCGCGGCGATAGACTGCTCGTCGCCGATGTCCGCGAAGAGATCGTCGAACAGCGCCACGCGGCTGCCCGCCGCGACCGGCGCCGGAATCCCGGACTGAACCATCGCCGAGAAGAGTCCGACCGCCTTCAGCAGAACCGTCTTCCCTCCGGTGTTGGGCCCGGACAGCAGCAGCGTGCGCTCAGAGGGCTCCATCTCGAGATTGAACGGGACGACGTCGATGCGCTGCGCCAGCAGCAGGGGGTGGCGACCCGCGACGATCGAGAACCCTTCGCTTTCTGCCGCGATCTCCGCGGCGGCGCACTCGAATTCCGCCGCGAAGCGCGCGCGGGCGTACAGCGAGTCGAGCTCCACCAGCGCGTCGAGCGCGGACACGATCTGCGCGGCGAGCGGACGGACGCGCTCGGTCAGCTCGCGGAGAATCTTGTCGATCTCGCGCAGCTCCTCGCCCTGCAGCCCGCGGATGCGGTTCCCCGCCTCGATCGCCGCGGGCGGCTCGACGAACAGCGTCGCGCCCGTTGCCGAGGTGTCGTGCACCAGGCCGCGGATGACGTTGCGCGCGTCGCGGCGCACGGGAATCACGTACCGGCCGTTGCGGATCGTGACGGACATGTCGGCCACCTGCTGGTGCGGAGCGAGCGATCGCATCGCGTTCTCCAGCACGCCGAGCAGGCTCTCCTCGGCGCTTCGCAGCTCGCGCCTGAGGCGGCGGAGCGTGGACGAGGCGTCGTCGCGGATCTCGCCGTCCTCGGAGACGGCTTTCTCGATCGCCCTCTCGACCGGCTGCGCGCTGAGCAGGCGCGGAATGAACCCGTCCAGCACAGCCCGGGCGATCGCCGGGCGCTTGTCGTCGCGCAGCGCGGCGATGGTGCGGCGGGAGCTGCGCAGGAGAATCGCGAAGGAGAGCAGTGACGCCGCGTCGAGCGACGTGCCCTCGACGCGTAGGCGCCCGGCAGGCACGCGCACGTCGGGAATAGGCTCGGGATCCCAGCGGAGATCTCCGCTCATGAGCGAGCGCATCGCCTGGACTCGCTCGTGCTCGGCCTGGATCCAGGCGAGGTCGTCGCCGGCCGCGCCTCTTCCGCGCTCGGCGCGGAGCGCGTGCGGGCATCGTCGCCGTCCGCCGACCGCGCCTGGATCCAGGCCGAGCACGAGCGAGTCCAGGCGATGCGCTCGCTCATGAGCGGAGATCTCCGCTGGGATCCCGAGCC
>JANLGX010000347.1 GCA_024654005.1 Gemmatimonadaceae bacterium
AGATCGATCGCTGTGCAGTAGCCCCGGATTCGAAAGCGGCGCTTGACGAGATATCGATCTCAATGCGGTCGTAGGGTGGCGCGAAGTTGTCAGGCTCGAGGAAATAGTCAGTCGATGCGATGGTCGTCGGAGACGCGTCCTGCGCCTTCGTTTGCAGCGTCGTCACCGCGATGAGATCCGCGTCCAGCAGCAGTGTGCTCGACTGGCCGCAACGCAACGGCCAGTCGAGCAGGCTGCTGCTGGACGCGGATCTGCTGGCCGTCACGACGCTGCAGACAAAGGCGCAGGACGCTTCGCCGACGACCATCGCATCGACCGACTATTTCCTCGAGCCTGACAACTTCGCGCCGCCCTACGACCGCATCGAGATCGACATCTCGTCAAGCGCCGCTTTCGAATCCGGGGCTACTGCCCAGCGATCGATCTCAGTGGCCGGCCGTTGGGGATACTCCGAGGACACGATCTCAGCCGGTACGGTCGCCTCAGGCCTCAGCGCGAGTCCTGCGACCGCGACGTCGATGGTGTGTTCGGACGGCTCGCTGATCGACGTGGGTGACACGCTGCTGATCGAGTCGGAGCAACTGTTCGTTTCCGAACGCTCCAATGCCCAGGTCGGCACACAGCTGCTCAACGGCGCGCTCACGGCTGCCAAGAGTGGCGTCTCTGTCACAGTCGATCTGGGAACGCAATTCAAAGCCTTGGAGATGATCCAGGTCGAATCGGAGCGCATGTTCATCGAATCGATCTCGGGCCAGGTCCTCACCGTGATCCGGGCCTACGACGGCTCGACACTCGCCTCCCACGCGGACGACACGGCGGTCCACGTGTTCCGGACGCTCACCGTGCAGCGAGGCGTCAACGGGACCACCGCGGCGGTGCATGACAACTCCACAGCCGTCTCGAAGTACGTGCCGCCTTTGGATATCCGGCGCCTGTGCATCGCCGAGGCGCTCGCGGGCTACCAGCAGGAACGGTCCTCCTACGGCCGGTCCATCGGCCAGGGGGATGGCGCGGTGGAGTTCACGGGCCGCGCACTCGACGCCCAGCGTAAGTACGTCGTCGAGCACTACCAGCGCATGCGGATCGCGACTATCTGATGACGTCGTTCCATGTGCGCGTCGAGAAGTCGGGGCCGCTATTTGCCGGGAACGCGCCTGCCATCGTGCACCGGGCGGCACAGCGTACCGTCGCGACGCTGGTCGAGATGGGCGAGTCGAAGCTCAGCCAGATGCTCAGGCCGCGTCCCGCAGGCGTGTTCCTGTCGGTCGGCGAGGCGAGGCCGGGGCAGGCGAGCAAGGGCCACTACCGGCGCAACCTGCACACGATGGTCGAGGATCTGCGCGGCGTGATCTCGGACGGCGGAGTCGTCTATGGGCCGTGGTTGGCTGGCGTTGGAAGCAGGAACGATACCACCCGGTTCAAGGGCTACACCCATTGGCGACAGACGGTGCAGGAAATAGAAAAGCAGAAGCCAATCATCGCCAAGCGAGAGGTGGCGGCAGTAGTACGGGAGCTCAACGGTGGCTAGACCAGAAACGGTTGCCCGGAGCCTCTGTTGCTGCGCCGCAGATTGCAAATGCGATGCGCGAGCCGAACGTTGCCCAGAGTATGAGCGCCGCCACGAGAAAGCGGTACCACGTGGTCAATCGCGCGTTCGTTCGGTTTCACACGACGCTGACATATGTGGCAGCGGCCATCGTCGCGGGCGACTACATCAGAATCGTGGAAACGCTCTACTGTCACCCCGCGCTTCAACGCCGCACGTCGTCGTGATTTCTCCAAATAGGCGGTTTTGTGTGTCCGATAATGGCGACGGAGAGCGGCGCGCTTTCGATCAGGATATTTCTTACTGTATTTCCTCCATGCATTCTGCGCAATCTCAGGGTGGGCGACGTTGTATAGATGCATCCGCTTCTTCACATTGGCGGCGTTCTTGGCCTTTGATTTCCGATCAACCGCGTGGACTATCTCAGGCTTCGTCCGACGGTACCAGCGCGTGTAGCACGTCTGGCATTTCCCGCGGGCGCGCATCGGTCGCACACCGCATTCGTCGCACATCGGGGGGGAGACACGGTTGCGTCGCCACCAGCGGGCGTAGCAAGCCTCGCACATTTCACGGCGGCGCTTCGTCACATTACGACCACATTCAGCGCATGAATATTCCATACACAACATTGTACCAAATCGGGGCGATTTCCTGATGGCTGCTTTTAACATCAAATCGACATTACTTGCGATTCAGTCGTACCTTGCGGCGTCCGGGCACGTGAAGCTGGCGCGCATCGGCGAGCCCAAGAGTCCCCCGGAGAGCGTCACGGCCGCGGTCTACATGTCGTCGGTCGCGGTCGCGGAGCTGACGCTGGCGACGACTATCGAGTCGCAGGTCGTCACGATCCGTCTGTACCGCGGCGCGTTCGATGACGCGGAAGCGGCAGAGCTGGAGTTGGCCCAGGTCGTCTCGAATATCTCCCGTGATCTCCTGGGTGAATTCGATCTTGGCGGGACGATTCGCAACGTCGATGCGGGCGGTCAGTACGGGACCGGGTTGTCGGCCCGCTGGGGGTATGTGGACGTAGGCGGCACGATGTACCGGGTCGCGGACATGACGGTGCCATTGGTGGTCGACGACTCAGCCTCGCTAGCGCCATGAGTAAAAACATCACGCCCGTCGTTGATCGGTTTTGGTGCAAGGTATCAAAAGATGCCGTGACCGGATGTTGGCTTTGGATCGGCGGGAAATTTTCAAACGGGTATGGAGGAATTGGTGAAGGCGGGCGCGCAGGAA